>QNER01000152.1 GCA_003646175.1 Candidatus Parabeggiatoa sp. nov. 1 | reverse complement strand
TTGAGAACTGAAGATTGGTAAATTGGTGTTCAAGCCTCGGCTTGGAGGCCAATTTGACCCGAAGGGACTGTCTTCAATTCGTACAGTACATGGTTGCATGAGACCGTCATAACGGGACTGATGTCAACGGTTGGGACTGCTCAACCAGGACTCTAGTTGCAATCCATCGGGATTATCAACAGAGAGCGAATCACCTAATGGGCAACTTTGTCGGCCACTTTTTAGGAACAGTATACTAATTTAAGCCTGATTATAACGAATTTGGGGGATGCCTTAATTTCAGGGCAATTTCAATAAGGTTTATCACTCTTTGGTGACAAATTAATTTTAACTTAAAAACTCATGTTACGCACAACGCTTCAAAATGATAAAGAAGGGCAAGCTTGTCCGGAAATCAATTTACCTAGGGCGATGCCCTAGGCTGGTATGTCAACCCCTTTCAGGGGTTTATATTTGATTTCTATATTAATAATCTCCCAATTGTTCACAATTACCAATTCGAGGCAAAAGTTTTTGCGCGCAAAAACTTTTGCCTCGAAACCAATTACCAAGGGCCTCCACAAAATCCGTTACAATCATACTTTTTTCCTAGCCCCTTTCTATTTTCCCCTTGAACCGATCCCCTTTCCCTAATTTGTAACCATGTATATATTAATCATTAAAACTTCTTCCTTAGGCGATGTTATTCACACTTTGCCCGCCCTTACTGATGCACTCAAACATTATCCCGATTTGCAATGTGATTGGGTGGTTGAAGAAGCGTTTGCAGAAATACCGGCTTGGCACCCGGCCGTCAAGCGTGTTATTCCGGTCGCGTTAAGGCAATGGCGCAAGCAGCCTTGGCAAACTTGGTATAGTGGCACATGGCACCAATTTATCCAAACATTGACGCTTGAGCAGTATGATAGAGTGATTGATGCGCAAGGATTAATCAAAAGTGCATTCCTTGCTTTAAAAGCACGAGGTTGGCGTTGTGGTTTAGATCGCCATTGTGCGCGTGAACCGTTGGCCGCACTGGCTTATCAACAACGCTATACCATTCCCAAAAATCAACATGCTGTCACACGGATCAGACAATTATTCGCAGCGGTGTTGGATTATCCGCTAGCCGATAGTCCCCCCGATTATGGGATTGTGCATTATTTTTCCCAACACCTAGATTTTAATATAGCACCCACTGTGATATTGTTACATGGAACAACTTGGCTCACAAAACATTGGCCGGACAGTTATTGGGTGGCACTGGCTCAACGTGTCACGGCCGCCGGGTTGGCTGTGCGTTTGCCTTGGGGCAATCCCCAAGAATATGTGCGTGCTGAGCAAATTGCAGCCGCTCACCCAAACATTAGCCTTATTCCTAAAAGCAATTTACATAAAATGGCCACCGAATTGGCACAAGCACAAGCGGTAGTCGGCGTGGATACCGGATTGGCTCACCTCGCGGCTGCTTTAGCCGTCCCATCAGTCACTTTATATGGCGCGACTCAACCGGCACGGACGGGTACTTATGGGCGACAACAAAAGCATTTGCAAACTCATTTTCCTTGTGCCCCTTGTTTGAGCAAAAAGTGTACTTATCGGGGATTGTCCACCGTCTCGCCGGCTTGCTATGAAGATTTGTCAGTAGAGAGAGTGTGGGGGGCGTTGCAACAGGAGTTCAAACTTTAGTTTGGATTCTGGTCAAAATTAAAAAATCAATTAAATTAAAAACTTACTCCGTCGCTCATTAAACCAAGGCTATGCACACAAACAATATTTCCCCCCTCACGATATATCAAAACATTACGGTTAACCTTGAAAAAGTCATCATTGGGCAGAGCCAGGCCATCAGAAAATTATTAGCAGCCTTTGCCAGCGGCGGGCATGTGCTATTAGAAGATTTACCGGGTACAGGTAAAACGGTATTGGCTAAAGCACTGGCACAGTCTCTTCTTCTGTCTTTTCAGCGTATTCAATTTACCCCCGATTTGCTGCCCTCAGATATTTTAGGTGTATCGATTTTTGACCCGCGCAACCAAAACTTTCGTTTTCATGAAGGCCCTGTGTTTACCGAACTGTTGTTAGCGGACGAAATCAACCGCGCTTCTCCCAGAACACAATCGGCGTTATTGGAGGCTATGGGCGAAAAACAAGTCAGTATAGAGGGTAAACCGCATCCGCTAGGCGAATTATTTTTTGTGATTGCCACGCAAAATCCCATAGAATTCCATGGTACTTATCCGTTGCCAGAGGCACAAATGGATCGCTTTGCGATGCGCTTTAGCTTGGGCTATGTGAGCGCGGAAGAAGAAACTGCCATTCTTACCGCGCAACAGCAACAGACAGATAGTATCACCGCCTGTGCTAATCAAGAGGATATTCAGAAACTCAGGCAAGCCGTCCAATCGGTGCGTATCAGTGAAGAATTAAAACGCTATATTGTTGATTTAGTGGGGACAACACGCACAGCAAAGGGGGTACAAATGGGCGCGAGCCCACGCGCATCATTGACTTTGATGAAAACGGCACAGGCTTTGGCATTATTTGATGGGATGGCATTTGTCACGCCTGAGCATATCCAAGAAATCGCGGTGGCGGTGATTGCCCACCGCTTGAAAGTCGATTCACAGGCGCGTTTTAGTGGACTGAGTGGGGAAAGCGTTGTCGAAGAGATTTTACATCAAGTCGAAGTACCCGTTTAGGGATCGCTCCAAGGGCTTAGGAGCTATCAGTTTGTAAAAATTTTCTATGTACGGAACAAAAATTATAATCGTTTGATTTTAAAGTATTTCGTGATGCTATCGCTTTTTTGGCGATAGTATCACTTTTGCACTTTTGCGGTATCACCCTTCTCTATGTGCCAAAATTCTTAATGAGTAAAAAATATTGTTGCAATAACCAGTGCTATTGTTTTAGTGATACATACGCCACAAAAAAGCGATAGCATCACGGCTTGAACACTTTTTTGTCCTGTACATAGAAAATTTTTTTTAACATTCGAGGTTCAAGTTTTTGCGCGCAAAAACTTGAACCTCGAATAGAGTTCACAGAGTCACACAGAGTCACACAGAGTCTGTGTTGAAGGAAAACTGATAGGTGCTAAAAGGGGAAAGGGAAAAGGGAAAAGGACTAATTGCTCAGGGTTTATCAGCAGAAAATTATATTAGAAAACCAAAAGTTATAAATTAGAGTATTTGCACGCCCAGATTTTCCATAAAAAAAACTTTATAATCAGTGTGTTACTTTCCAGTTTGACGAGAACCTGAACCAATCCTGTCGTTATTGCTAAAATACCAATTACTAAAAATCTAAAAATGAGGCGTTTTTTATTCCGTTTTTTTAATTTAGTGTTCAATTTGGATCGCTGGGTAATGCAGCATTTTACTAAAGCGGGCTTGTTGGTGTTCGGTGGTTTAATTGCGGCCGGCGTGTTTGGCATCGATACACAGAAAACTGTGGCCTATCAATTATTTTCCTTCTTGTTGGTGCTGTTGCTATTAGCCATCATCAGAAGTTGGTTTTTTCGAGTGCGTTTGACGGCGCAACGTGATTTGCCGCAGTTTGCTACGGCGGGCGAAACGCTGCAATATCGAATACAAGTACAAAATAACACCCGAAAATTGCAACGTAGTTTGATTTTGCGAGAAAATGTCAAACTGCATCCGCCTAGTTTTGAAACATTTTTACAGGCAAAAGAACCGGGGCACGAAAAACGTAACCGGTTCGATAATTACGTGGGTTATCCTCGTTGGGCATGGTTGATGCGTACCAGTGCTGGTGCCAAAATTGCTCAGCAATCTCTGCCACCTATTCCCCCTTCTTTAATGACAGATGAAAAATTAACAATTAAAAATGATAATTCTTCATTTTCTATTAAAATGACACTCACGCCCTTACGCAGAGGCTATGTGCATTTTACTGGTATGACCTTTGCGTGTCCCGATCCGTTTGGCCTTTTTAATGCTTTGTACGCCATCGACAGGCCCGATACTTTGCTGGTTTTACCTAAACGTTATCCTGTTGGTGAAATTTCATTGTCTGGATCAAGAAAATATCAACGCGGTGGTGTGTACTTAGCCATGTCCGTCGGTGATGCTGAAGAATTTGTCTCGTTGCGCGAATATCGCCCTGGGGATCCATTGCGACACGTTCATTGGAAAAGTTGGGCAAAAGCCGGTAAACCCATCGTTAAGGAATTTCAGGATGAATTTTTTGTCCGTCATGCCTTGATTTTAGATACTTTTACGGATCAAGCTGGGGGGGAACTTTTTGAAGCGGCGGTATCAGTCGCTGCATCGTTTGCGTGTGCGCCGCGTAGCCATGAAGTGTTATTAGACTTGATGTTTGTTGGCACGCAAGCGTATTGTTTTACCAGTGGACGAGGTTTGGCACAAACCGATAAACTATTGGAAATGCTGGCTTGTGTGGAGGTTTGCCCAAATAAACCCTTTGAGCAATTAAATCCATTGGTGATGGGACATCTGGCTTCCCTTAGTGGTTGCGTATGCGTTTTATTAAACTGGGATGACTCCCGTCAACATTTGATACAGTCATTAAAAAATTTCGGCATTTCTTTGTTAGTGGTTGTGATAAGCCAGACTGATTTGGAAATTGATTCGAGCAAATTCCCAGAAGTGCATGTTCTGCATCTTGACACAATTGCGGCCGACTTAGAAAAGTTATCTATTTGAGCCTCTTGCACAATTCATCTTTGATACTTAATTAAAATTCAAAGACTTATTTTATAGTTCTCCAAATTAAAAAAGCTTAATTTATGAGGGTGGTAAGTAGAATGGGTAATAGGTAATGGGTAATAGCCTAATGGCACGCACGATAAAAATTTTGGTTGTGCAAGCAAGAACAGCCAGGTAGTTACACTGGCTTTAATAATACGCACCTTCGATGCTATAGATGTTCAGATAAATAACTTTACGGATAGCATCCCTCGAAGGGATACTATCCGTTATAGCTTGCGAAATGATTTTTCTGAAAAACTATAGGTTTTAAAGCCCCAACGGGGCGTATTATTAAAGCCAAGGGCAACGCCCTTGGAACTTAATTCCTATCGTGCGTGCCATTAGGTAATAGCCCGACTATTTCATAAACCATTTTAAATTGTTAATAACAAATTTATTTATATTTTACCAAAAAAATTGGGAAACTATTTTTGCTTGAGATAAATCCATTACCCATTACCCAATCTTTGCCCGCCTTGAGAGCGATGCTGTCAACTGCGGCAAAGATTCCATTACCTAATTATCAATTATCAATAACCAAACATGACTCCTCCACCGTTTTTACTCGGTTGCACAATATTGTTTTGGGGCTGGCAAAGCCATTTATTTTCCTTTGCGGTGCCAATGGCTTTGATTTTAGAGGGCGCACGTTGGGTGAAATGGCGTTGGGCTTTATCAGATAAAGACTTTAACCGGGTGACTGATTTCAGCACTTTGTTATTCGTTGTAGCAGCAATTTATATCATCAACCAACAATCTATTGACGGTTTGACGACTTTATTCAATTGGTTGCCCATGTTGCTTTTCCTACTGATAGCTGCCCAAACTTACAGCACTCATGGTTCGATCAAATTGAGCAGTCTGTTTTTATCCTTACGCCATTATGAAGCGAAAGAATCGTTAAGAGCCACTTGGCGTATGAGTCCCAGCCAGCGCATTAATCTCAGTTATCCCTACACAATGATGTGTTTGTTGTCGACCAGTATCGGCCCGGCAACCTGGTTTTTTGAAGGGATGTGCCTACTCGTTGCGTGGGGATTATGGTCAGTTCGTCCACAACGCTATTTTGCCGCTGTCTGGGTGTTGAGACTGGCAGTAGCCGTCATATTGGCTTACCTAGCTCAATGGGGAATTTATCGCTTGCAAATCCAGATGGAAGGGGTCATCATCAGTTGGTTTCAAGAAATGTTCTGGGCGGATAAAGATCCTTATCGACAACACACTGCCATTGGTGACATTGGGCGGCTTAAACAATCGGATCGGATTCTCCTACGAGTGGATACGCCCTACCCAGTATTATTGCGTGAAGCCAGTTATAATGTTTATTTTAAGACGACTTGGCTCGCTAAACCGCTTAATTTTACAGAGGTTTTTCCCGAACATAATGAGACGACTTGGAAATTGACGGTGGATTCTGAATTCTCAAATCAAAAAAAACCAATCCATTTGAACCCCAAATTGATCCACATCGCAGCCTATCTCCGTAAAGGCAAAGGTATGATCGCGTTGCCTCATAGCACTTTTCAAGTCTCTAAACTCACTGCGCCAATCGTGCAACGCAATGAATTTGGTGCCGTCAAAGTCGAAAATGGGCCCGGCTTGATAAAATACACAGCGCATATTGGTCAGAATACCCCGTTAGATAGGTCCCCTACTGACAATGATTTGCGCCTACCCCCCAATGAAAAAGATTATCTTCTTGAATTATCAAATAATTTAAATTTACCTCGCCAAAGTCCACAGCAAGTGCTAAACACGTTAACGACATTTTTTAATCAAAATTTCCAATACACACTTAATCTCACGGCCTCAAAATCAAAAATTAATTCACCATTGGAACATTTTTTACGCGACAGCCGGGCTGGACATTGTGAATACTTTGCCACCGCCACCGCATTGCTTTTACGCACAGCCGGCATCCCATCACGCTATGCCTCCGGCTACGCCGCTGTTGAATTTAGTCATTTAGAAGATGCCTACGTGGTGCGCCAACGCCATGCTCACGCTTGGGTACTGGCTTATGTTAATGGACGCTGGCAAGAATTCGACACAACACCGGCGGTTTGGGTGAACTTAGAACAGGAAATGGCCACTTGGTGGGAACCGGTTTACGATTTAGGGTCTTGGATGGTTTACGGATTTTCAAAATGGCGTTGGCGCGAAAGTGATAGTTCTAATGATTGGCTTCTTTGGTTGATTTTACCCCTCAGTTTAGTGTTAATATGGCGACTTTATTCCAGAGAAAAAGTTGCCCGTTCACAAAAACAACCTACCAATAAAACCAAAACGGCAACCGCGGGAGCTAATTCCGCTTTTTATCAAATTGTGCAACAATTATACGCAGCCGGCTATATTCGCCAACCGGGCGAAACGCTCGCGGCATGGTTGAAACGCATAGGGGCCGCACAAATGTCAGAAATTGATCTACAAACCATGCTTACCTTGCACCAACGTTATCGGTTTGACCCCGCCGGCATAAGTGGGCAAGAACAAGCCCTATTAACAACAGATGTTAAAGCATGGTTACACTCTTTGAAGCGATGAACTAAACTTTTGGACTTTTGGGAATCAAAGAGAAAGGGGATTGGTTCAAAGACCATTTTTCATTCTCGATTTCCAATTTCCAATTCTCAATTCTCTAATTACCTAATTATCAATTATCAATTACAACGTGAGCGCGAATAAACCCGTCATTCTAGTCGTTGATGATATGTTGACGAATCTAGCCTTAGTGAACGCCATTTTGCAACAAGAGGGTTTCGAGGTTTTGTTAGCCAAAAATGGCGAAAAAGCACTGGCTACGGCAAAACAAGAAAAACCGGATCTGATTTTGATGGATGTGGAAATGCCCGGCTGGAATGGCTACGAAACCTGTCAATATATCAAGAACGATCCTAGTTTAGCACCCATTCCGGTTTTGTTTCTATCTACCCTTAACAAACCCGAGGATAAATTGCGTGCTTTTGCAGCAGGCGGCATTGATTATGTGCATAAACCCTTCCAAGAAGAAGAATTGCTGGCACGGGTGCGTACCCATGTTGAATTGTATCGTTTACGGGAAAAGCTGGAACAGGAAATCGCCCATAAAAATGATGAAATATTAGCTTATGCCAATGAATTAGAAAAGAAAGTTAAACAACGTACGACTGAACTCAATAAGGCGAAAGAAATGGCTGAGGCTGCTAATCTTACCAAGAGTCAATTCTTGGCGAAGATGAGCCATGAGCTGCGGACTCCGATGAACGCCATTATTGGTTACAGCGAAATGCTCATGGAAGACGCAGAAGACTTGGATATGCCTGATTTTATGGCTGATCTTAACAAAATTCACTTGGCGGGCAAACACTTGTTAGGACTCATCAATGATGTACTTGATCTGTCCAAAATTGAATCCGGTAAAATGGAACTGTACCTAGAAACTTTCCAAGTCGATACGCTGCTCAATGAAGTCGTTGCGATGATTCAGCCGCTTGCTAAACAAAAAAACAATTATTTGGATGTACATATTGTCAACCCGCTAGGAGAAATACATGCTGATTTGACCAAAACCCGCCAAATTCTGTTTAACCTGTTGAGTAATGCCGCGAAATTTGCAGAGGAAGGCACTATTTGCCTTGAAGTAGAAAATGTGAAGAGGGAACGAATCCGCTTTTGTGTCAGTGATGATGGTATTGGCATGACTCCTGAACAGCAAACCAAGCTCTTTCAACCTTTCACACAAGTTGATGCCTCCACCACACGCCGTTTTGGTGGTACCGGCTTAGGCCTCTCCATTACCAAGCAATTCACCGAAATGATGGGGGGTACAATTTGCGTCACAAGCGAATTTGGGCAAGGTAGCACGTTTACGACCTATTTACCTGTGTACGTTAGCACTGAACCGGCCTCAACTTCGGAGTCTGTACAACAAGTCGATAGCTTATTAGAAGGGCATGGTATTGTTTTAGTCATTGATGACGACACTGTCACGCGAGAATTGCTCAAAAATTACCTGAGCAAACTGGGTTACGCGGTGGCAGGTGCTGTTGATGGGCAAACGGGTATCAAATTGGCGAAAAAACTGCGTCCTGATGCCATTCTTCTTGATGTCAAAATGCCGGGCATGGATGGTTGGCGAGTGCTTTCCACCCTCAAAAATGATCCGTTGTTGTCGGATACCCCTATTATTATGACCTCAATAGAGGAAGAACGAAACAAAGGGTATGCGCTCGGTGCGACGGATTACCTCGTTAAACCGGTTGGACGTGATCGATTGGCAACCATTTTAAATAAATATCATATTGGTGATAAATCTCAACGTTTAGTGATGGTGGTTGAAGACGATGCTCTCACTCGCGAAGTCACAACAGAGAGGCTCAAGAAAGAAGGTTGGCGAGTATTTAAAGCAGAAAATGGGCGCGTTGCTTTAGAACATCTGGAAGACAAAAAACCGTCCTTGATTTTATTGGACTTGCTCATGCCAGAGATGGATGGATTTGAATTTCTGAGCCATTTGCGTCAAAACCCAAAGTGGCGTTCCATACCTGTGGTTGTGTCAACTTCAACCAAACTGAGCACCGAAGATCAAGCACATTTACATGCTTATGTCGATACGGTTTTTCAGAAAGAACATCATAGCCGCGACGAATTACTTGAACAAATTCACAAACAAATTGCAGTTGCCGCTGCAACACATGACGTGCCAGAAAACACGCCTGATTGGGCGATGGTTAATAGGTAGGGTGGTGATGTGTGACGTAAACGAATAAAAAACGACCTATAAACCCCAGGTTGCACCTGGGGCTATTCACAACCCCTTCGGGGTTGGCGCAGATTTTATACCTTTTTCCACTCCCAAATATATACCAGCAGAGGGTTCCCAAAGTGGCACCTATTTTCAGAGAAACCTTCAAGGTTTTGGAAACCTTGAAGGTTTTGCACTATATTTTCATTAGTACTTAGTTTACGTCGTTTACGTCAGAATAATTGTACGCGATTTCCAGATTGACTTATGAAAACAGTGACTTTGGTTCCTCATCTCCTCGAAACTTTACGCGCCTACCCTGCCACGCAATGTTTTTGGGTAGCATATAGCGGCGGCTTAGATTCGCATGTGCTATTACACGCGCTGGCACAACTACGTTCACAATTAAATAATGAATTACGCGCCATCCATATTCATCACGGTTTACACCCCCAAGCCGATCACTGGGCAACACATTGTCAACAAGTTTGTGGCGCATTAGCGATACCGTGTGAAGTGATACGAGTTAACGTCCGCATTGCCCCCAGAGAAAGCCTCGAAGCTAACGCTCGCACCGCTCGTTATGACGCGATAGCCCAATTACTGGTCCCCGACGATGTCGTCTTAACCGCCCAACATGCTGATGATCAAGCCGAAACGCTATTATTACAATTATTGCGCGGTGCTGGTGTTGCCGGCTTGGCCGCTATGCCACCGGTGAGTCGTTTAGAACCAGGTTGGCTAGTCCGCCCCCTGTTGATATACACTCGCGCCCAGTTACACGCTTATGCCCAACAAGCCCATTTGCACTGGATAGAAGACAGCAGTAATGCAGATACTCGCTTTGAGCGCAATTTTCTACGCCATGAAATTATGCCGCTTTTACAGCAACGTTGGCCTAGCGTCAGTCAGATTTTCAGTCGTGCCGCTCGCCATCAAGCTGAGGCCGATGAATTAGTGCAAACCTTGGCGGAAGAAGATTTGCATAGCGTGGCATCAAACCTTCAAGGTTTCAAAAACCTTGAAGGTTTTGAAAACCTCGCAGGTTTCAACAATCCTGCGCAACTGTTTTTACCCGCTTTAGCCCGCCTCAGCCCGGCACGACAACGCAATGTATTACGATTTTGGCTAAAAAAACTCGGTTTGCCGCTCCCCTCAACGGTACAATTACAACATATTTTCAGCGACATACTCACGGCGAGAGTAGATCGACAACCGCTAGTCCGCTGGCACGGTGGCGAAGTGCGCCGCTATCGTAACCATTTATTTGCTATGCCAAACTTGCCCCCAGTGCCAGAGGTTTCGCACCCTCTTACTTGGACACTGCCTCAACCATTGCGTCTACCGCTGGGCGAGTTAACGGTCAATGAAGTGCAAGGACGGGGAATTGCGTTGCCCGCCGGGACCGAGTTACAAGTGCGTTTTCGACAAGGCGGTGAAACTTTTCGTTGGCGAGAACATCAGCGCGTGGTAAAGAAGTTATTACAATCCGCTCAGTTTCTCCCTTGGCACAGGCCTTTTATTCCGTTGATTTACCTAGAAAATACGCTCATCGCGATTCCCAGTATTGGTATTGCTGATGGACTTGTGGCACAAAACGGGGAAAAGGGATGGGAGATACAATTGCGTTTAGATATTTAGGACTGACGTGCAAGGTTCGCCTGTAACGAATGTTAACGTTATTTATCGATTTAGGAGTGCAAGGCGTACCTTGCACGGACTTCTACAAAATCGGCACCGGCCATACAAATTGGCCTGTTTCTAAAAAATGGGTGATTTGTTGAATACTATGCACGGATTTTCTTTCCACCGCTTCTTGGGTATTAAACGCATTATGGGGTGTCAATATCACATTGGGGCGTTTTGCGAGTTTTAGCGTTATTAAGGAGTCGCTATTTTCAGGAAGGCTGTTACCACCCCGTAAGAAAACGGCGAGTTCACGCTCTTTGTCATAAACATCTAA
>QNER01000151.1 GCA_003646175.1 Candidatus Parabeggiatoa sp. nov. 1 | reverse complement strand
TCACCACTGAAGAAAATATCACCATTGCTTGTCGGGCGGTACCCAACATAAACAGTGAATATACCCGGCATGTTTTCTAAACTGCCTTCAAATACCGGCACTTCTATACACTCTGGCAAAAGCACTTTTTCTTCTGCAACTACTAATTCCGCAATATTCCCTTCCCATGGTTCCCACACGTTTCCATTTCGCATGAAATAATAAGTTTGGCCATCCACCGTATATCCACCTACAATGAGAATATCGGCCGATTGTTCAATGTGATTAACGTCAACAGCCGCCGCATAACTGATAAGCACAGTATCAGTTTGGTTGATAAAAGCGACATTCTCAGTTTCTTCTGGTGAGGTGGTGACGAGGCCAAAAAACTGTGCATTGGTAGATATTGGGTTGCCTGAAGCGTCAATACCGACCCCATTAGGCACCTCATTTCCTTCGACAGTAATGGTTACCGTGTCACTATCAACTGTGCCGGTGGGGTTGCTAATGCGTACCCAATAATCAGTCGTTTCCGTTAACAGCGGCGTGGTGAAAACGGCTTCATCTTCAAGTTCAGCGACAAGCCGACTATCATCACCGCTTTCGCCTTGATACCACTGATAAGACAAGGGTTGTGTCACTTCAAAAACACCTTCAATAGCACTTGTGCCCACATTTAAGTGCGAGTTTTGACAACTCGTGATGGCGGTGTTATTCGGGTACTCGGTGATAGCAAAATCTCTCTTTCCTTCCTCAACACGCAAAATCAGATTGCCAGTATCGCCAGACGCGCTGCTAACATCAATATAGATCGTTTCGTTTTCTGCCAATGGCAAACTGACTTGTGAAGCACTTCCCAATTGAGTCACTTGTTCAGTCAAGACAGTCACGTCATTATTGCAAGCCACTTCAGTAAAGGGATGATCAGTGCCTTGCCAGAGGGACAGCACTGTATCGTAACTCGAACCCACCGTGGAAAAAATCATATTGTCGTAATCAACGCTAGGCGTATAGAGATACCAAACACTGGCACTGGCTTCGGGTGAACAACTGGGAGACAGTTCACCACTTTCAAGCGTTGCGCCACCAGTGTTTTGGGTATTGAGATAGGGCCCAGGTTCGTCAATCAAAATGGCATTGGCCACATCATCATTGGATGGGGGCGATGTCATGTTAATAACCAACAGCCCGGTTTGCGGTAACAAACTACCTCCCCCAACTTCACCAGCCGCAACACGAATATAGTAAGTCGTTCCACTGGTTAATTCCACGCTGACTTGTGAATCTGGCCCACCATCGCCATCATCGCAAGCCATTTCCTCAAGGGGGTGTTGACTACCCGTCCATACCGACAATAGGGTATTGTAGTCAGAAGAAACCGTATCAAAAACCACACGTTGGGTATCATTGGCCGTGTATTGGTACCAGACACTACCCTGATTATTAGAATCACAGCTAGCAACGAGTTCATTAGATTCGTTGCTTGCCTCTTTTGTGTTTTGGACGTTGCTATAAGAGAAATTGGCATCTGGCGTGATTTCTATCGCATCCGCTAAATCGTCATTGGTGAGCGAACTAACCGAGTTGGCATTTAATATCAGGTTACCGCTGACACCATTAAAGCCGCTGATATTAAGATAGTAAGTGGTGCCTTTTTCCAATGAGGCACTGAGGTGTGATTGTATCTGATCGCCGTTGTCATCATTACAGGCCACTTCAGTCAGGGGATGACGGGTGCCTTGCCACACCGATAGCACCGTATCATAGTCAGAGCCAAGGGTATCAAAGGTGACTTGTTGATCACGAGTTGCGGTGTATTGATACCAAACACTGGCACTGACAAATTGAGTCGTGAGATCTTCAAAGCATTTAGAAAGCAACTCAGCCGGTTCGTTGACAGCGTCGATGGTACTTTGTTGGTGAGTATAGGGGAAATTGGCAATCTCTATCGCAGCGACCAAATTATCATTAGCGGGGGCTGCCGCCAATCCGAGAGGGGTAAAGAGTATGGATAGGATAATCCATCCGGGGAGATGTAGAAAGGTTAATTTATTCATCATCTGTATCCTTAGATTTTCTGTCCAAACTAAAGTTTGGACTCCAAAAAAAACGCCAAAAAAAACGCCGGGAGACGCGAACGCATCCCGGCGTGTTCAATTAAACAAATAAACCTAGTTTCGAGCAGAAACTTAGTTTATCCAAATACGGCGACTTATTCGCATGACGGTAAGGTGTTATCCATCAAGATGCCATCATTACCGCATTCGGTAAAGATAAAAGCCTTAAACGCACCCGTCATATCATCTTGCCGTTTGAAACTAAAACCAACAGTGTACTCGCCAAGTTCATTAGCGGGCTTCTTGTTACGTCTGCTAAACGGATTGGCCGGATCATAAGTGCTTGCTGGGATACCCAAGTTGGTAACAAAATCAAGCCCCTTCGCGGCTAACTGAGCCGCATCCAACATCTCGAAGCCATCGCCCGCGACCTTAATACCCGTCTTGATTGACGTAGGCATTTTATCGGTGTTACCAAAATAGCCGTTGTCTAGTATGGGCAGATCACCCAGCGATGCCTCTCCCCCCCCATCTTGTACGTAGTTTTTGTAAGTGGTGAAGTTTGTATGCCCTTTGTTTGCTTTGGTAACTGATTTGAGCTCAGTCACTTCGTAGAGACCCAGAGCCGCGTTGCCATCCAACGAATCATTACTGCTATCAAAGCGGACACCGTACTTTTTGCCTTCAAAATCGAAGACCAAGTCGCCCCAAGATATCTGCGCCCCGTGATAGGGTACGCCTCCCACTGGCAGACGGCTATTTATCGCCACTGTTACGGTATCGTCATCCATTTTCACCGCGAGGCCGTATATTTCAAAGTAAGAGTTACCCACTTTAACACGACGAGATTCAGGACTAGTCCCAGTGCTATCGTTGATGGAGTCTGTCGTGTACATCCATTCGCCACCCTCTCCCATGATGCACATTGGGGGTACTGCATCGTCACCAAGACACGTCCCTATGGCTTCAATATCATTGAATTCACCCACTGTGACTGGGCTGGAGGTAAAGGTGCCGGTTGGGATGTAAAGAACCATAAGCGTAGGAGAATTATGCTGATTGACCAGCAGTTTGTCATCAAACTCTGGTAGCATTTCTAGAGCTTCAACATTTCCGCCCATATTGGCCACCATACGGACTGCTTGCGTTGATGCATTATAAACCCACACTTCAGAACCAGGACCAGGCACTTTACCAAGCGCATAATAGATCTTTTCGCCGTTGTTATCCCACGTCATATCCTCCACAATCGGAGTCACGTCACGCGGGTTTTTGGTCAGACAGGTGACACCGCCATCATGAGGATAAGCAAAAACCAATCGGGAATTTTCTGGATCATCCAGATCAATCTCAATCAGTCCACATTCTTCAGCCCATCCCCACAGACTATCATCTATTGGGTTGAAGGAAATTGAAGAGACCTCTTTATCACAAACATGTGCGGCTTCCAGCCCCGATGCCAAGTCGATTCCCGTGGTTCCGGGGAAATCAAAACAAATATCACCCATAGAATATACATCACCAGTGTCGGGGTCTACTTCATAGAGGCGTCCCGGCTGATTGGTGTCATCACCCGATGACGCACAGACGAAACCGTCTGTAGCCACATCTAGTCCTTCAATATCAAGGCCGATGTGGATAGAACCCAATTCTTCAACTTCGGAAGTACCGATTGTGACAATTTGCGTGTCATTCAAGCCTTTGTCATGCACCGCATAAATGGTATTGCAGTCACCTCCGATTCCAGCCGGTCGTGCCGGTGGCTCATCATCGTCGATTACATTAGGTGGTACAGACGGTAGATCTTGTGGTGGAAGGGGAACTGCGGTGCAGTCAGGGCCTATCACAACGCCGGTTCTTTCATTACCCGGTTCGCCCGCTTTAGCTTGGGCTTTAATCGTCGCCTCCGGATAATCCCCATTCAACGTAATGGAGAATGTACCTTCGGTGAAACCATCGCCAACATTCCACTTCATGCCTTTAAAGCTCGTGCTACCATCTTCCACATCACCAGTGGGTGAAGAACCGACAACCGCGTCTTTGTCCATACACGATTGAATGCCCAAATTCCAGTGGCTCAGGCTTTTGCCCGCGACTTCTCTGACGAAATAAGTCCATGTATTGCCATTATGGCTCTGGAGATAGATTTCGTACTTGGATTGTCCATCACCCAAGGTGATGATGGTGGCGTGGCTGAGTGCCGGTAGCCCAAACATCAAGCCTACCAACCCCCCCCCGCATAAGAGTTGACGTATCTTGTTCATGATACTACTCCTTTATTAAAGATAGAAATTAACATACGGTACACATCGCGTATGGTCAAAATATTCTTCTATTTTCATCACTTGCAAGTGCGTTCCGTATGAGTAAAAAAGCTTTACGGTAATAATAAGGAAAATTACAATAAGGCTTCATGCAGTCACACTAGGGAGTACCAAATCAACAACCATCCCTTTGTCACTTAAAAAACCAAGTGTTTGCATCAGGCAATTATTTTTTTGTTATCCCTTGAAATAATTATATTGCTAATCAAAGCCAATTGCAAACTCATTGCAATCAAGTTGAGTTTATTAATTCAAAGGGTGTTACTTCCATTTGATGTAGATGTGTAGCCACCCAATGTGTTTTTATTGCCCACCACTGATGGTGTGACATATTTTGGGGCCGGCAACAACGTTTGGTGGGCAACAAAAAGACGTTGGGTGGCTACGACTACTCAGCCCCAACGGGGCGAATTATTATAGCCTGGGGCAACGCCCCAGGTGCAGACGACGGTGGGCAATAAAAGGACATTGCCCACCCTACAAAAAAACCTTTGACGAAATGATGACAACGCCTAAACAACCATCAAATTACCTACAAAACTACCCCAGTTCCCTAAACGTTGCAAACCAAATTACAAACCTCACTCACCCGGCAAGTTAGGGCAAAACCTTCAAGGTTAGGGCAAAACCTTCAAGGTTTCCAAAACCTTGAAGGTTTCTAACCCAAGATTCCTGAGCAAAGTTCAAAATGAGGTTTAGTTTTCAAATGGAAGTTTTGAATAAATATAAAACCAAGCAATTATTATGCCACAAAGGATAACTTGATGATTTTCAACACATTATTGAAAATTATTGTTATCAAAAAGCCCCAATATTTTCAAATTGCAATGCAAAAAGATTTTTATTTTGCGAAATGTCAGGCTTTGTCATTGTGACTTTGGTAACAACATAATAATTTTTTATAACTCTATAAGTAATAAATTTCTATCTGCCTATAAATATATTTTGCTGGAGTCCAAGCTTTAGCTTGGGCCGTACAAACTAAAGTTTGTACTCCAAAAGGCTAAAGCGTTCTGTATGACTCTCTGACATATTCATAAATGAGATAATAGGTAATAGGTAATATTAGGGCAAAACCTTCAAGGTTTCCAAAACCTTGAAGGTTTCTAACTGAAATTATTATTCTTACAAACTATAGGTAACAGGTTTGAAGGGGTTGAGGTAATTGTTTAGTATGTATAATTATTATTTTTTATGCCCAAAACCTAGACAGAAGATGACGAATTACCCGTAATACGAAACCTATTTTACGGATCAATGCCATTAAGTTAATAATAACTGACTTATTTTATTAAAGTAGTACAACGGATACTCGAAATTAACGGATAACAAAAATCAACAAATCATAAGGTTACGAAAATTATGAATTTCCCCAATCCGGCAATGAAGCGTATCCGTTGTACTTGTATAGCTTAACTTAATGGCATTGATTTTACGGATGCTATCCCTCGAAGGGATAGTATCCGTTTTAAAATCTGCGCAATTTTTGTGCACAAAAATTTTAGGCGCGATCCCAATCGACGCAAAGGTTTTTGCGTAGTTCCCATTACCAAAAACGATGAACAAAATTTATCTGGGCAACTATAGAAAGAAAATATCATGCCACATTTTCTGGAAGAACGTATTTACCATCGCAAAATGACGCGCCGGGATTTTTTATGGCTAACCTCAGTCTCTACGGCAAGTGTTGTTGTCACCGGCTGTGCCATTAATCCCGTCACCGGCAAACCTCAATTGATGCTCATGTCGGAAAATCAAGAAATTCAGTTAGATAAGGAACATTCCCCCCATCAATTCTCCACTGACTATGGGCCTTTGCAAGATCAACCACTGAATGATTATATCAGTGAAGTCGGTCATAAAATGGCCGATTTCTCGCACCGCCCACAAATGCCCTATTCCTTTCGGGGCGTGAATGCGACTTATGTAAATGCTTATGCTTTTCCCGGCGGTAGCATTGCCGCTACCCGGGGCATTCTGATCGCCCTCCAAAATGAAGCGGAACTGGCCGCTTTACTGGGGCATGAACTTGGGCATGTTAACGCGCGTCACACAGCATCACGCATGAGTAAGGGTATGTTGATTGGGGTTGGCTTGGCTCTGGGGACAGCCGTTGTCAGTACTTCTGAAAAATATGGACAACTCGCACAGTTAGCCGTGTTATTGGGACAATTTGGGGCTGGGCTGCTACTTGCCCACTATAGCCGAGACGATGAACGTCAAGCAGACGCATTAGGCATGCAGTATATGACGAAAGCGGGACATAGCCCTGAAGGCATGGTGGGACTTATGGAATTACTGAACACAATATCTAAGCATAAACCCAGTGTTGTTGAAACCATGTTTGCCACCCATCCCATGAGTTCGGAACGCTACCAAACCGCGATGACAGCAGCCGACACCACTTATCAATCCATGAAAACACTGCCCGTCAACCGAGATCGCTACATGGAGAAGACGGCTAAGCTGCGTCGGGACAAAAAAGCCATCGAAGCCATGCAACAAGGAGAAACCAAGATGGCAACGGAACAATTTCGCCCAGCATCGCGCCAATTCAAAAAGGCGTTAAAACATGCCCCTAATGACTATACGGCATTGGCGATGATGACTAAATGCCAGTTAGCGCAGGAAAAACCCAATGAAGCACGTCAATATGCGATGCAGGCAAAACAAGTGTATCCCGCCGAAGCACAAGCACATCATTTGAACGGTATTGCTAACATGATGAAAAACCAATTTGATGCCGCTTACCAAGACTTTGACACTTATGAACAGATGTTGCCCGGTAATCCAAATACCGTTTTTTTAAAGGGGACGGTTTTGGAAGGGATGCAAAATAAACCGGCCGCGGCTGCCGAATATAACCGTTATCTTAAAATGAGTCGTCAAGGCGGGCAAGCAGAATACGCAGCCCAACGTTTGACTGATTGGGGATATATGAAACCACCGCCGAAAAGAAAGTAATACCATCTGAATTGTGAATTGTGAATTGTGAAGTGAATTGTGAATTGTGAATTGTGAAAATGATATCGATCCCATTACCCATTACCAGTGTAACGGATTCGTTCCCTTAAAAAGGGTGAAAATGAAATAAGCCGTTAGAAACCTTCAAGGTTTTGGAAACCTTGAAGGTTTTGCCCTAATCCTAACAAAAGAATAAATCCGTAAAATCCGTCAATCCGTTGTACTTCCAGTATAGAAGGAAAATATCATGCCACATTATCTTGAAGAACGACTTTACCATCGCAAAATGACGCGCCGGGATTTTTTATGGCTAACCTCAGTCTCTACTGCAAGCGTTGCTGTCACCGGTTGTGCTATTAATCCTGTTACCAACATTCCTCAACTGATGCTCATTAATAAAGACGAAGAAATTCAGTTAGATAAGAAAAATTCGCCCCATCAATTCTCCACAGATTATGGGGCGTTGCAAGATCAACCACTGAATGATTATATTAGTGAAGCCGGTAATCGAATGGTAGCTATCTCTCACCGTCCACAAATGCCCTATTCTTTTCGGGGTGTGAATGCCACTTATGTCAATGCCTACGCTTTTCCGGGTGGTAGCATTGCCGTTACCCGAGGTATTCTGTTATCCCTTCAAAATGAGGCGGAACTGGCTGGCTTGTTAGGCCATGAACTGGGCCATGTTAACGCACGTCACACGGCCTCACACATGAGTAAAGGCATGTTAATTATAGGCGCATTGACATTAGGTGTAGCGGTTGTTGGAATTGCCGGCGAAAACAGCAAATTCGCACTGTTCATCAGCTTATTGGGACAAATTGGGGCCGGGATGCTACTTGCCCACTATAGCCGCGATGATGAACGCCAAGCGGATGCGTTGGGCATGGAGTATATGACAAAAGCAGGGTATAGCCCACAAGGCATGGTGGGGCTGATGGAATTACTGAAAACCATGTCCAAGCACCAACCTAGCAGCCTTGAAATGATGCTTAGAACCCATCCTCTAACTTCGGAGCGCTACCAAACCGCTAAAGATTCGGCCGATACTCAATACCGAGCCATGAAAAAAATCCCCCTCAACCGGGATCGCTACATGGACAACACGGCTAAACTGCGTCGGATGAAAAAAGCCATCGAAGCCATGCAGCTAGGGGAACAAGAGATGGCAAATAAGCTGTTTCAGGCCGCAGAACAACACTTTAACGAGGCCTTACAAGACGCACCTGAAGATTATGCGGCATTGGTGATGATGACTAAATGCAAAATCGCACAAGAAAAACCTAATGAAGCGCTCCAATATGCGGTAAAAGCCGAACAAGTGTATCCCAACGAAGCTCAAGCGCATCATATGAACGGTATCGCCAATATGATGATGAACAAATTTGATGCCGCTTACCAAAACTTTGCTGATTATGAAAACAGGTTGCCCGGCAATCCTAATACCATTTTTTTAAAGGGAACTGCGTTGGAAGGGATGCAAGATAAACAAGCAGCCACTATCGAATACAATCGTTTTCTCAAAATGGCTGAGCAAGGCAACCAAGCGCAATATGCCCGTGAACGTTTAATTGATTGGGGGTACCTGAAACCGTAAAAGCTAGTACAACGGATTGACGGATTAAACGGATTCTTTCAGGTTCCCACGCGCTTTTGTTATAACCTGAAACCAGATAGAAATCGTATTTATAAGGCGACTCTTGATTTTACGGATGCTATCCCTTCTTAGGGATAGTATCCGTTTGAACACAATCCGTAAAATCCTTCAATGCGCTGTACTCAATCCAAATCCGTTGTACTAGACACACACAGGAGAACAAACACCCAATGAACCATTCACACCTCAGATGCAATCAATGGGTTATCCCTTACCTATTGATAATACTTGGCCTGTTATCGGCCTGTACCCGCGGGCCTCTCGATGCGCTGGCTCACTTTGGGTCAGGAACACCCGAACACTCTGCGAGCCGCCTACACGGAAAAAATATACTTAATTCGTACACCGACAGCTACGCGCTGCTGATTGGTGAAAGTAATTACAGCCGTTGGTCAAGTTTAGACAGCGTGCCCGGCGAATTGCAGCGAGTTGAAGAGATGTTGAAATCTCAAGGCTTTCAGGTTGAAACCTGGCTGGATATCAACGCCGCCGAGTTACGCGCTCGCTTTGAACAGTTTATCAGTACTTATGGGCTTGACGAAAAAAACCGGTTGTTGTTTTATTTCGGCGGCCATGGTCATACCCGCCAATATCAAGGCCTGAATAAAGGCTATATTGTCCCGATTGATGCGCCCGATCCTAATGTGGATGAAAAAGGCTTTGTCAGAAAAGCGGTCAGTATGGATGATATTTATGCGTGGGCTAAACGCATTGAGGCCAACCATGCGCTGTTTGTGTTTGATAGTTGTTTTTCGGGCACCATTTTTAAGGTCAGAAGTGACAAAAAAATGCCAGAGTATATTAGGGCCTCCGCTGCCGAGCCCGTTCGTCAGTTTATCACCGCCGGTAGAGCCGGCGAAACGGTACCCGCCCAAAGTGTGTTTACCCCTATTTTTATTGATGCGTTAAAGGACGGCGATGGCGATTTAAATGGAGATGGTTATGTGACTGGTGCTGAACTGGGCTATCATCTGGCCAGTAAAGTCCCGGACCATAATGCACAACAGCATCCTCAATTTGGAACAATCAAGGATTATGAACTGTCACGCGGCGATTTTGTGTTTGTGGTGGACAGTGGTAGCCAACGGGAGCAAACGTCGCAGTCACAATCGCTGTCTACCGTGGTACCAAGAGTTAAACCGGATAGCGATAGAGATGGGGTGAATGATGACGAAGATAACTGTCCTGAGAATGGCGCGGCCGAACTTGTCAAGGGTGTTTATAAACAAGGCGAACAAACCGGCTGTCCGTTGGATAATGATCAAGATGGTGTGGCCGATTATCAGGATAGTTGCCCCTATAATCAACCCAATGAAATCGCCAATGGTGTGAATTCAAATGGTTGTCCCAGAGATACGGATCGCGATGGGGTGGCCGATTATCGTGATCATTGTCCACGCAATCAGCGGCCAGAAATTATTCAAGGGGTTTCAAAGCGCGGTTGTCCGTTGGATCTAGATCAGGATGGTGTGGCTGATTATCAAGATAATTGCCCACGCAACACCTCGAAAGAAATCTCTCAAGGCGTGAATTCACAAGGCTGTCCAGTAAAATTGTGCAACCGCATTTTATCTGATCGGATTTTTTTTGATTATAACATGGATCCATTGACATATAGGGCGAGAACAACCCTTGATGGACTGGTCAGTCAAGCGGGGGGAATCAATCATATGGAACACGTATATATTATGGGTCATGCCTCTGATCGTGGTACTGAAGAATACAACCAGAGATTGTCTGAGGAACGCGCGAGCAGTGTTGCCAATTACTTGATTGGCAAAGGGATGCCTGCTGACAAAATGACCCTAAGAGGTGATGGAGAACAATCTCAAATTGGCACAGAGGAAGAACAGGCAAACCATCGTCGTGTTGACATTAGATTAGTCCTTACAAACCAATGTAGGTGAATTTGACTTGTTCCCAATATGAGTTCAAATACAATGGCAAAAAACAACGCTGTTTGGGCAAAAATGATGACAGCCGTCGTGTGGTTCGCGGCGGTTCGTGGTACAACGGACCGGCGAATGCGCGTGTGTCGGGCGCTTCCACGACAAGGGGAACGTCAGGGACAGGTTCGGCAGGCTCGGCTTTTGTGCCGCCAGGATGTAACCCTTTGCCTTTGGTTTTTTTACCCTTTTAAGGTTTGAATGATCTGGGGGGAATTCCTCCCCCAGGATCGAATTTTTTTGTATAAATATTTTTTTAAGTGTATTTATTTGCCTGAACAATAACTACAGGGATTATTTATAAGAAAGGATTAGATTGTGCTTAGTGTTAAAGCCGTTTTTGTCATTATAATCGGTTCATCCTTTTTTATAAGCAATCCCTGTAGTTATTGTTAAAGCAAACTGTGTTATTATAATTGGTTCATCCTTTTTTATAAGCAATCCCTGTAGTTATTGTTAAAGCAATCATTGTCATTATAAT
>QNER01000150.1 GCA_003646175.1 Candidatus Parabeggiatoa sp. nov. 1 | reverse complement strand
ATTTCATGGACTTCAAACCCAGAATTAAGTCCCGGAACATCATAAAACACCACGCCTTCTTCGCGGATGACGCGAGGGGTATGGACATCTACCGTGTCAACAGCGTAAGCATATCTCGGATCCGCAATGTACATTTGCAGTGCGTCCGCAATATCGGAAAATTCAGCCGAGACGACATCTTCGACACCATTTTCTATGAGTTGCAACAAAGATGTCTTGTATTGTTCTATTTGGCTCAAATCCGCTTTGGCCCGCTGCGATCGTTCTGACGTTGAATTTTCAGCACTGATGGCCTTCAAATCAGCTATATTTTTGTTAAACTGGTCACGGCTAATTACCGACACTTTCACTGTGTGTTCGTTTCCAGTTGTTGAGTATAGTTTGGTCGTACTGAGCGTGCATCGCTTGTCTTCGCTGGGAAGAAAGTCGTATTTCAACCAAGAATTGACGAAAGTACTTTTCCCATTTTTTTCGAGTCCAACGACGGCAACGACAAATTCATTTCGTTCCAACCTTTTGAGTTGCTTGTTCAGCGGAGCGATTTCGCGTTTGAGTTGTTCAACAATATTTTTTTTATCGACTACATTAAGATCAGGGATATTGCATACATCTCTCACAGCATCGTAATTTTTTTGGGTGCTGCGAAGTTTTTCTATGTATTCGCTTATAGCAGACTCCATTTTCTTTCCTCTTAAATATCGAATCAGAAATTTTCTGGTTTTTTAAATTCCTCCTAACCGCCCAAAGCCTAAGGGGGGGAGAAATGAAAATACCGATTTATTTTATGGTTCCCAAACTCTGTTTGGGAAGGAATGAAGGACGCTCTGCGTCCTACTTTGCCTCGCGTTGTGAAATGTATTCCTTTGCTGCGCTTGGGAACGATTTGAAAATCATTTTTTTCATATCGTCCTTACTACTATTAACGGGTGTGATATGGAAATTTTTCAAATCACCTAAATTAAAAAAGCCCCTTGTCGTGGACTTGGGGCTTTTCTATTTTGCTACTAGCGAAGGGTGCGTCCTACGCACCATCAATCCACACGCCTTATGTAAAATGTGCGCTCCCCGCACCCTACGTTTACTGACAATCTCATTATGGGCAAACAAAAAGACGTTTGCCCACCCTACCTGGCTGGCTAGGTTTCGATTTTAGTTATTCATATCTTTCAGTTTAGAGATGAACGCTTGGGGAAGGCTCTTGAAACCCGAAGTTGGTGGAGTACTAAGCTCGCGTAGCTCGCGTAGGGTGTATCGCGGAGCAAAATACACCAATCGTTGCAAAAATATGGGTAGTGGTGCATGACGCTATCGCTTATGCACCCTACAAATGACAATTTCTCAATCAAACATATACGGCTTACGAGTTACAAATGACAATTTATCAATCAAACATATACGGCTTACGAGTTCACTTAGTTTAAGCAAGCGTAGGATGCGGGGAGCGCACCATTAATCGTCGTTATTGTTATTTAGGAACGATCAATAATTGTTCCCAAACCGATTCTTTAATTCTGTTAATTCTGATTCAGATAAAATGGTGGCAACGACGTTGCCTACCCTACCTAGCTACGCTCCTATTTGGTAGGCAAAAAAAACCTGACAGGTTTGAAACGACTATTTAGGGAAGAAGGTTCCAACTTTTCCGATTGGAACAATCACCCGTCAATATAGCCAGCATTGCTACGGGTTAATGTTGAAACGTAGGGTGGGTAGAGCTATGCTGCACCCACCATTCACAAAATCGAACTGCTCATCAGCAATATCATTGAAACCATCCGGTTCAGTCAACACAAAAAAGCTGTAATCGCTATTTCCCAGTTGGTAAAGTTGTTTGACTTCATCTTCAGATAAGGCACGGTTGTAAACGCGGATGTCATCTATGAGTCCGTTTCGGTAAAACCCTTCATTTCCACGTTCACCGTTATTGACATTAAAAGCGGCTCCAATAGTTAAGGATTCTGGATTCGTAGGTTGAAACAGCTCCGTAGCCATTTCTTGCTCACTATCTAGCTGGCCATTTACGAAAACTTTCATCTTCTCGCCGTCATAAGTCGCAACAATGTGTCGCCATTGATTGATATGTGTGTCATCAACATTGGAAGTAAGTTCTTTCCAATCAATATCACTAGAAAACACAGCAAACTTGGCTTGTGTTTTAGTCGTATATAATTGGTATTGTCTTTGGTTGTTGGTATGCCATTCTCCATTATATCTACCTTTGAAAAGCACAACCTGCTCTCCATTACCTATATCATATACCCAAGCAGCTATAGTCATCTGTTGAAGATTTAAACTGGGACTATGTGGCACATCTATATAAGCAGCACTTCCATCAAATTTAGCGGCTTGCCCAAATTTACCATCCACGTACGTAAGTAATGCCATTCTTTTCAGTACCATGATTCCCATTGCCACTTTCATCATTGGCATTGCCTTCAAATGTAGAGCAAAAGACTAAACCATCAGCAACATCATCACAATTAGATGGTGTGTGTGCAATGTTAACCGTTCCTTCACTGTACACTGTCGCTGGATTTACGCCATCGTTGATAACCGCATACACATAATAATCTCCTTCAGGCAATGAAGAGGTATCCCATGCGTACAGATTATTTGGATCGTCTTCACTGAGGTTCTGCACGATCAATGTGCCATCTTCACCACTATTATTGGTATCAAAATAAAGGGCAATGTCGGCATTGTGATCGGTATCTTCATCAATCCATTCAATATCAAATTGCTGATCAGCAGTATCATCTAAGCCGTCAGGTTCAGTCAGCACAAAAATGCTGTAGTCACTATTATCAATTTGAATGGGTCGATTCAAATCATCATAGGTATAAGAGACAGTCTGTCCCTCTGGCATTTTCAAGCTTTCAAATTGCCCTAAGCGGTTATATTCATAGCCAATCACTAAGTCATCAGCATCAGCCATGATTTGGCGGGTTTCAATCAGATCACCTGTTTCTAGATCATAAATATGTTCTTGTTGATGGCCTGTAGGGCTAGTAATCGTTTTTAACCACTGCGTGTCTGGATAATAATCATACAGTGTTGTGCCAGTGGGTGTCATCAATTGGGTCAGCTGGTCAAAGTCATTGTAGGTATAAACTATATCACTGCTGAGGCGTGGATCAGTTATTTTCCATAGCCGTCCCAGACCATCGTAGGTATAATTCACCGTAATTCCCGCAGCATCGGTGATATCTGTAACCCGCCCCAGATTGTCGTAATTGATGGTTTGCACAATGTTTCCATAAGAATCCGTCACCGTATGCAAATTACCATTTTGATAGCTGAAAATCGTCTCAACGGCTTGTCCGTCTAAATACCGAGTAATTTTCTTGATATCTTGGTTTGCGTTGTAGGTATATTCTGTCACGCGCCCCCGTGCATCGGTTACTTGGACGGGCAGATAGTCTTCGTTGTAAATGATTTCGCTGGCTTGACCGCCAAGTGCCAAAATCTCCGGATCCCTGATCAGGGTGGGCTGACCGTTGTCATTGCGATCAATCTGGATGGCAGCACGATCTTCAATAGGCAGTTGCACACTATTGGGATACTGTGAATCATCATAATAATCATATTCATAGCCATTGCCCAGCGGGCCGCGGGTCGCGGTAAGGCGACCTTCTTCGTCGAAGCTTTGCTTCCACGATGCTTGACTAATCGTATCAGTCACTGTGGTGGTACGATCTTGCGTTTCCGGATCAATGCTGAACGCATGGTCAAAGATATTGCCATTGGTATCTTCGACGCTATCAGAACGACCGCGTAAATCCGGCGTGGTGTTGAGTGTCATCAATCCATCAAATTGGGTAACAGTGATTAATTGGTCATTCTCGTTGTAAGCATAAGTGGTGGTAGCCTCACTGCGGGTATGTGTAGCTGTTTCTAATCTTCCCGCCAAGTCGTAACTATAGGTGACTTGTTCTGAGTAAGGCCCACTCACAGATTCCACCTGATTATCCGTGTTATAGCTTAGGTTCAGGGTTTGCCCGGCATCATCGCTGATGGTGGTTAATTTATCAGCACTGTTATATGTATAGCTCAAAGTGTAGTTGTGTTTGTCAACGATGCTTAATAACTTACCATCATGACGGAAGTGTACCGTGCTATTGTCAGGTAGGGTGAGTATATATTCACGGTCATTCGTCGTCTGTTGCAGGGTCGAACCGTTTTGCCATTCGCCCGGGGTAAAAGTAGGTAGATCATTGGCATCAAGCCCATCTACAGCGATGATAGGATGACCCAGATTGTCCACGTCGTAGCGCAGTTCTAGGGAAGAATAAAAGTTGAGTACCTGACCGTTGGCGTGGTTGACCAAACGAATTTCTCCACCATGCAAACGGGTATCTTTGTTTCTATCAGTCCATAGAGGCTCGCCATTGACGTTTTTCATCAAGCCCTGTTCGTCGTACCAAGAGGGATAACCAAATTCTAAAGTCAAAGGAATGATTTTCCAGCCGGGGCCCATGCCATTTTTGCCTAAGAAGGCACTGCTGTAGTAGCGTCCAAATGCCAAGGTATGACTGCCCGGACTGGCAAAAGCCAAGTCGGTTTCACTCAGGCGCGTGGTGCTGTCTTGTTCGGTGGCTTCCAGTGAGACAGCTACTGCGGTTAGATCACCTTCTGTGGTATCGGTTATGTTCCAATCTTGTTTGGCAATGTCACTACCTACCGGGGCTGCTGGTCTTTGCGCGTTGACCAAGTCACCAATACTTTCAGCATCAGCGGAAGGGACATATTTATTAGGCGTATTAACTTCTACGCCGCCGTAAATGAGAATACCCGCCTCTTCATTGTAAGCAGTAGGAATGGTTTTGGGTGAATAGGCGTAAGGGGGTTCCCAAGCATTCAGCCACCACATATCTAAAGGAATCTCGTTGTCACGGAAAAAGCGTGCTAGGGCGACAGCCTGCATGGCATCGCGTAGCATCTTGAAGATGGGGACTTCGATAATCGTCTGGCCTGTCGGATCGTCCGGGTCCATGACCGGAAAATCTAGGGCTGCGAATTCGTCGTAGTACGTATTGAAATGGTCGGCGAAGTCGCGGGCAATCGGTGTTTGTGGCAAACCACGCATCTTTGACTCGGTTTTGAGGGCAACGCTGGCTTGGTCAAAAACGATAGTCGCTTGGCCGGTTTCTTCATCTATATGACGTTTTAAGGTCATTTCATCGGGGATGAACCACATACGTACATTGCCGCCTTTACCGCCATCTTGCAAGCGTTCGGCAAAGTTTTGATAGCCGCTGATAGGCACATTTGCACTGGTATAGGTTTTGCCATCTACCAAGTTATCCACGCCTACGCCCAAGCATTTCATCACCCGATCAGCTTCGTACATGACCCAGCCTAATTTACTGCCTTCTACGCGACCGCCGTATTTGCGGTGTTGCAAGTTGGGGATAACTTTGACGGAATCCATAATGTAATTCTGGGTGCCGTTGTTTTGTAAATAGAGGCGGTAGTAACCGTATTGGCCGTCACGACCTGCTTGTAGCCTCAGTAACCTGAAACCATCTGCGGAATTTTGTTCTCCCAGTATAATACCACCATTGATGTTATCAGCTAAGTCAATGTCAGTTGGTTTATCTGTCCAGTCTGTGATGGCTAGTATCATGACTGGCGTACCAACCTGAATATTTGGGTATTCAAAGGAATCAATATTAGCAAAGAACGTTGTGCCGCCCGACAGATCAAAACGAACTCGAAGATCATCGGCTTCGTCAGCCCAAATAGGATGATAATGCAAAACCACGCCGCCCATTTCACCAGGCTCCCACACACCGTCGCCATCACCTAAGTCCATCCATTGGTTTAACAAACTTGCAGGCGGATCGAGGGTGACGAAAGGTGGCACTGCTGAACCGTACACGGCTTGAATAGCAGTGAAGAAGTAGTCCAGATTAATGTCTTTGACTGCGGCATCATTATCAGTGCCGAGGAAGACGATTTGTCCTGATTCGGGATCGTAGGTGGCACCGCGAATGTCGGAGAGGTTGGAGCCGATGAGTTGAGCGGCTTTGTCAATTAGGACACCGCCGGGAGTATTGGGAGTAATATTAGAAGTAAAGACTGATTTAATTGTATTTTTAATTGGATTTCCAGCTGATTTAATTGTATTTCCAATTACTCCTGGAACTCCTGCCACAAGTTTCACAATGCCAAGTGGACCAAATATTGCTGCTTCGCCAATAAGAGCTCCTTTATATCCTAATTTTTGAATAAATGAGTAGTTGCCATATTTATTTTCTGATTTAAACAAATCGCTAATAGCACCACCTGCAAGAGCCATATCTGCTAGGGCGGTTTTAGGATTAATGAAGGGGTCTAAGCGACTATTCTCTCTAGCATACTGCCATCGTCTATCGTGAAGATAACCCCTTCGATCACTATGGGACTTAATATCACCTCCAAGAGCCCCTGAACCTGCATAGTTATGGCTACCTTTAAGAAAATCCCAAAAAAGAAGTTTACCAAAAGGAAACATTGATGACGTTGAATCCTCTTTTATCTTACTCTGATCATTTAGTCTATAAAAGTATTTTAACCCTAACGGATCCACCGCATTCACCGGATCATTCTCAACATACACAAAAGAATTCATCCCCGCACTCAAGCCCATCGGATCCTTGGTAATAAACGCCCCAACCTCCGGAGCATAATACCGCGCCCGCAAATACACCAAACCAGTCTCGGCATCCATCCGTTCGCCAGTAAACAAATACTCATTCGCACTCACAGGCCCGGCAGTCACTTCACCAAAAACATCATATTGAAATTCCGTACCTGCCATACCGCTTACATCAGACAACAGCCGCGTTGAACCCAGCCCGTCGCTCAAATAATAGGTGGCATTACTTTCTCCCTGAAGTACCCCACTAATACGACTTCCGCCATAAGTATATCGCGCCGTGCGTTGGGCATTGGCATCGTACTCTTCAATAACCTGAGATATAGAACCCAATGCATTCACAGTATATTCCGTGCGTACTCCATTAACGATTTTAGCAATCCGATTGCCAGTCGCATCATATTCAAAACCAATATCCTGAGTCGAGGTAATTACACGAGTCAGCAAGTTACGTTCATCATAAAAATACCGTGTCGTTTCCTCCTCATCCACCTTCATAATCCGATTACCAGCCGGATCATGATAAAAGCGCGTACTTTGCTCACTGAAACGCTCATTCCGTTGCAATAGACGGTTTTCATGCCCATAGTAATAGCGATAGTCTTTCAGTGCCGTTTGATTTTCCACAATCAACATAGACAAACGATTGCCATTACTATCATAAGTATAAGTAACCGTTTTATCATCAGCATCAAAAGTCCCGTTATCCGAATACACTACTTCAATTACCTGACCCACATCGTCGTAGGTGTATTTCTCCTTGCGAGTACCCGCCGGCGTAGTGACATGCAATTCCGTGCGCCGGCTATCCGCATCGTATTCATAATGATAACGAGCAATCAGAACATCACTGGCATTACGGTGTTCGAGATCGCTTAAACGCGCCGAACCATCATAGCTATACCGTGTTTTAACCCCATTTGGGCGAGTGATTTCTTCCAACAAGCTGGTGGTGGCATTATAGCTGAACAAAGTAGTCTGTAAGTTGCCACTGGTGTAATCCTTGACCCCTTCCAAACGGCTCGCCGAATCATAGACATATTCTACAAAACCACCGCCGGGATAGGTGATTTGGGTAAGGCGATTATCCAAATCGTAGTCGTAAGCGATTTTACGATCATCAGCGTTACCCACGACATCATCTTCAGAATGAATCACCTCAACAGGTCGATCCCAATCATCGTAGCTATAAAAAATATAACCCCTACCATCGTACACGCTCAGGAGATTACCCACCACATCATAACTATATTCTACAGTCGTACCATTGGAGTATTCCTGTTTTTCCAAGCGGCTTAATTTATCATAAAAATGCGTCGTGACAATACCGTTGCCGTTGGTATAAGTATCAATGCGATTCATTTCATCATAGGTATATTGACCCCTGTCTAGCGTATTGTCGTAGTAAGTGACAAAAAACTCATGCTGAACCCCCTCGTTTTCTACCAAAATACGATTGAGTCCAGTGGTTAAAGTTTGGCTACCGCTGTAAGTTTGATCCTGATATCGGTATTGGTAGCTATATTCGCTCTGAGTGGTATGCAGAGGCGAAAGCAGACGGAAGGCATTGACTGCTTCAATCAGCAAGCGACCGGGAGAATAACTGGTTGCAGTGATAGTGCCGGATTGAATCACCGCATAAACGTAATACTGGTTGCCAATCAGCTCAGGGGCTACATGCTCAGCATAAAAATCTTGTTCATCCTCTTCCGAAAGCCCAGAGACAATCTGAATTTCATTACCGTTATTTGGATGAGTATCCGGATCCAAATACAAAGTAATCTCCGCATCGCCGCCAGTGAAATCATCGACCCAGCGGATGGCATACATTTGCTCCGCATTGACACCCAAGTTAAGTGCTGGTTCGGTGAGTGTGATACTCGGCACGGAACCACTGCCAGAAAGGGCAATTGTCAAAGGATTTTCATCAGGATCATTGCTCATAATTTGCAGCGTTTCATTGAAATCCCCGTTAGTATTGGGATCAAAATGCAGCGTCACTTCCCATGTTTCCACACCACCGGGCAAAATGGCACTGGGCAGAGTTACATTGCCATTGCTGGAAGAACTAATACCCGTGATACTATATACACTGCCCACATCAATTTGTGAAATGTTCAGCACCTGCGTACCGATGTTGCTCAAAGTCAGGACTTTATCACGACCTATACCACCCGCGCCGTCATTGAGGGTAGGCGTAAATTCCAGAACCAAACCTTCTGCCACTTCGATATCTGCTTCATCTAAGCCCGTGCCACTCAAGGAAATAACCAGCGGACTTTCATCCGAATCATTGCTAACAATACTGAGGGTATCATTTACCGAACCTGCCACATCTGGGTCAAAGCGCAAAGTCACTTTCCAAGTTTCTTCGCCGCTACCCGCAATCAAACCGCCATCGCTAGTTAGATCAATAGTCCCCTGCTTATCGCTGAAAACTTCCGTGATTTGATAAACACTGCCTGTGGTTAATTGAATATTATCAATATGCAGTGCCGCTTCGCCTTGGTTGCTGAGACTAAGGGTAGCAATCCCTACCTGTTCACCGTTACCATCCGCATGAATACCACCAAAGTCCACGACAGTACTATCCACAGTAATATCTTGCACACTTAAACCCAATGCACTCAAGGTAATAGTCACACCCGCTTCATCCGGGTCATCAGAAGCAATATTCAAGCTATCCGTCACTTGCCCATCGACAACGGGATCACAAAGCACTTCAATGGTCCAAGTTTCGCTCCCGTCTTCCGCTAAACTGCCTGAACCGCTGCTGAGGTCAATCACACCTTGGGTATCGCTGCTAATGGCAACAATACTGAAATTCGCGCCCTCATCCAGCGAAATACCATTTTGAGGAATAACCAGCAGTCCACTACCATTATTTTGAAAACTCATAGACTGAGTCAGGGTTTGACCACCCAATCCATCATTAGGCACTTGTCCAAAACTCAAAGCCTGATCTTGTTCTGAAATGACGATATTGGGTAGCGGCGTTCCCGTGCCTTGCAGGTTGACGATGATAGTGCCTTCATCAGGATCATCGCTAATAATATTTAAGGTATCCGTTAAAACACCCACCGCCGAAGGATCGAATTTAAGGGTCACGATCCAACTTTCCTTAGCATTAGCAGCCATAGCCCAAGCGTTGCGACTGAGATCAATCTCTTCTTGGGTGCTGCTGATGATACGATCAATCTTGAAATGGGTACCATCCGCGAAGTAAATTCCGTTTTGACTCACAGTCAAGGCACCTGGACCATAATTGACCAAAGTCACGGTTTCCGTACCACTGCTATTACCTGCGCTGTCGTCCACCACATCACCGAAGTCTAAGCTGCGATCAGTCTCATCCCCACTAGAATCAGAAACTTGAACATCAGGGAGAGGCACTTCAATAGTCAGGCTATCATAATCTTTGCCAAAACCTTGATTAGCATTATTATTTTCGTTGGACTCGGCGACATCGTTGTCATAATCAACAATCATGCCGATGTAATAAGGACTTGAACCACCCACAGGATCGACGCTGGGCAAGCTCATGGTGGCTCCAAAATTCTTTATTCCCCCAATTCTCCCGGAATTTAGGCCTGAAGGATAATTCATCGTTGCAAAAATGTGATCATTGCCGTCAATCACATTATCATCGGAAACAACAAACTTGACTTTAAACGCCCCAGCATTACCCGCTGCTTGGTTCCAAACCGCAAATTGGAAATGAATTTGCCCACCCCAGTAGGCTGTATCTTCCTGAACATCGTAGTACGACTGATCGTGGGGCGGCCCGTGTGGTCGTCCATCAAAGCCAATTAAATCAGCAGCAAAAACGGGGCAATTAATCATTAAAGCCCCCAAAACTGTGATTTTGTAAAATAGTGAATAACAAAAACGTTTTTTAGAAATCATGTATCACCTTTGTTAGTTGATTGTGTGCTGGTGCAGGTAAGTTGTGACAAATACCAAACCCAGATTTTTCACCAAGCTCGCGTAGGGTGTATCGCGGAGCAAAATACACCAATCGTTGCAAAAATATGGGTAGTGGTGCATGACGCTATCGCTTATGCACCCTACAAATGACAATTTATCAATCAAACATATACGGCTTACGAGTTGATGTTGTATGCAGATAGGGAAAGAGCTATTGCAGCAATATGTATGTTTTTAATTTTCATTTCAGAGCGTTCATATCCTCTTCAAGTGGTAAATAAGGAAACGATGGTTTATTATTGATGTTCATGTTTTCATCGTTCCTACTTTTTATAACGGGAGATATTAGTCGATTTTGAAAATCATTTTGTTCATATCGCCCTTACTGCTCGGTTCCCCGGCTTCTCGCTCATCGTTATACACAAGTCGCTGAAAGATTCGTAAGTTATTGATTTTATTCGCCACCAGAAAGTAAGTTATAGTCAGTCATAAAATATAACAGCTTGTAAAATCAATTATTTAAAAACTTATGATTAACGATGAGCACTGGCGCGTGGAAACAATGTTGCAAATCAAATTTTGTAGGGCGGGTAGAACTTCGTTATACCCACCAAATCAATCCCTACATTTTTGATGGTGGGTGCAGTGAAGCTACCCATCCTACACTCGCTAAAAATATTCCTCACGACTTTTTTGGTACTACTCCTGTGGATGATAGCAAAGCTTTATGGGTTTTAATCCGCTTAAAAAATGAATTAAATTCCCATATTTTTTAGAATGAATAAATTAGCTATGCGTCATCCATCCTAAAAACCATGCGAACAGTTTATGACAGTTTCATGTGTCTTTATCCGCAGCAACCGGATTTAAT
>QNER01000149.1 GCA_003646175.1 Candidatus Parabeggiatoa sp. nov. 1 | reverse complement strand
TTCTAAGTCATTGTTTTTATTGAAAGTAAAAAATCGGGTACCCCACCCTAACACACAAAAAAATTGATTAAAAATCAATAGGTTATATCTTAACTTAATGGCATTGATGGTATCGCGTCTGATACTGGCTTTCATCGACAACCACATCAAGTGAGTCAATTTTTTGACCGGTTTTCAGTTTTTCCAGACTTTGGTGATTAGTGGCTGGAAAGCCGCTGCCATCAAGATTACCGTCCGGAAGGCCCATAAAGTAACTGCGGGTGTTTCCGATGATGTGGCATGGAATCGGATGGTTATTGATATCGATAAGGGTTGGCAACACATATTCGATCTTCTGTCGCTTGGCAAATTGAATTGAGTTCAGTGCGCCGGCTCGTCGTGCTTGCCACCATGTTGTGCCTTCACCTGCATCGCCAGCCGTGGTGTAGATGAACACCACTTTATTGTCTGGGCCAATAATATCGTGATAGGCCTTGGGTGTCATGAAGAGTTGCCAGTCATCTTGGTGCGCCCCGAAGTAAAATGCGACATTATCAGCATAAATCACAGGTGAGGCGACAGAACATAATAACGCAATCAACCAAACTTGGATGGGTTTTGGCATTTTTTTTCTCCTTGTCAATTTCAAGTTAAATGGAACAATATTAAGCCTATTTTTAGTAGGTGATTTATCGCTTTTCTAGGGCCATCGTTTAATTTGAAAGTATCCAAAGTATTTGATGGCCCTCAAATAAGGATTAAATACAACGAATTATAGATATTGTGTGTCTTTTCACCGTAAACGAATAGAAATCGGGTTACTCCAAACTCAATTCATTTTGTTTGTAGTAGGCGATTTATCGCCTTTCTGGGGCCATGTTGTCATTTGAGACAGTATCAAAAGTATTTGATGGCCCTCAAATAACGATTAAATATAACGAATTACAACGAATTAAGTACAACGAATTAAGAAATAAACGAATAGGATTCGGGTTATTCAAAACTCAATTCATTTTGTTTGTAGTAGGCGATTTATCGCCTTTCTGGGGCCATGTTGTCATTTGAAAGCCTCTAAAGTATTTGATGGCCCTCAAATAACGAGTAAATACAACGAATTATGAAATAAATCCCTCCCTGACTTACATCGGTAGCTGTTAAAAAGTGGGGCGTTATTAAAAAAATTGTCACTGTTAAACTGGTTAGAAGTATCCAGGCAATTATTCCGCTCATTTGGATATTACCCACAATATAAAACAGGCCCAACAACTACGCTGATAAGAAGTGAAAGCAAAAAGAACACTGCCAAACGTACTGGAGAAAACTTATTCCTCTTGGCAATCAGTAATGGTATTTCTTCTCCATCTGGAGTAAATACTGATTCCCTTCCTAATTGCGTATACCCAATTGGAACAGAATGTTTTCCTACAAACTGACCATAGTTATGAAAAACCTAGGAGATTGTCTTTCAGTTTCGTTGTTGCAATAATCATTGCGGCGGCACTCCATGCCTGGTTCATGGCTCCTCTGGGTTCTCCGGTTCTGGCATCAAGATATTCGTAAAAACCTTCTTGGCCTTTCTGATTGGCTTCCACAATTCCGGCTGTCCACCAATCGGCAAGTGTATGGTTTTCAAGTTTCCGGGCTGCTAATGCCCAGAATCCGGTGATCATCGGCCATAAACCGCCGTTATGATAGCGTCCGGGGATATTTCTGAGTGTCCGGTGCCTTACTATATGAATGAGTTCTTGGTAGCGGGGATCATCTTGTTCGATTGCCGGAAAAAAGGCCGGAACGAGTTGAAAAGAGGACGCGTGTTCTGCAAAGCTCAGACAATGTTCTCGCTCTTCCTGGCTTGCAAGTCCAAGCAAACATCCGAGGGCATTGCCGAATGCATCAAACAGGCTGTAGGTTGCGCCGGGACGATACCCGGCTAAAAAATATGGCCGTCTGGTCTCAGGAAAAAAGCGTTGAGAGAGTACCGATTCAATCTGTTGGGCTTTTTGCTGAAATGTCTCACCTTCTTTTTTTAATCGCTGGGCTGCTGCTGTAAGTTCTTTCATCGCCCATAACCGCAGAACCTGATCGTAGAGCAAATACCCGGAAAGCAGAAACTGATCAGCCCAATCTCCCCCTTGCGGAATGTAGAGTAAACCGCTATTGTTGATCTCCCAGGCACATAAGAGGTCATGCGCTTTTTTGAGATGTTCCCATAATTCATTCACAAGCCTGTCATTTCCGGTTATACGCCCGAAGAGACAGACTCCGATGATGAACCAGATCGTTGGATCGACGCGCCCTACATCTGTACCGTAACTGGCTTTTTTATGCGCCACATCAACATTACTCGGAATTTGACCGTATTCTCCCTGGTACTGAGCCAATGTCTGTAGTGTTGACTTGAAGGCAGCGATCAACTCCAAATCGCCCGAAGTAAGAGCCGCCAAACCGCAAATGTTCCCGTCTCTGCTCCAGACTCTGTGGTAATTTTCTCGATTCTCCGCGGCTGCAACAAAGCCAGCCTCAATAACGCACTTTTTGAGCAACGCGATTGCAGTCGTTTGCTCTGGCATCCAATCATTATTCATTGTTGTCTCCTCTTACAATTGAGTCTCCAGAACGTTGGCCGTCTCGATGGACAGCGTGAGTGAGATGAAAGCTTTCACGTTCGGCCAGAGGTTGTGCCCAATTGAACAATAACATCCTATTTTTAGTAGGTGATTTATCGCCTCTCTGGGGCCATGTTGTCATTTGAAAGCATCCAAACTATTTTATGGCCCTCAAATAAGAATTATTTGTTTGTAGTAGGCGATTTATCGCCTTTCTGGGGCCATGCTGTCATGATTAAAGGATCGCTTCGCCAATTGTTTGTAGTAGGCGATTTATCGCCTTTCTGGGGCCATGCTGTCATGATTAAAGGATCGCTTCGCCAATTTCTCGACCAGGTGATCAGCAAGTCTACCACTCAGAGCCGCAATCGTTAATGTCGGATTAACTGCTGAACCACTCGGAAATACCGCGCTGCCAGCAATATATAGGTTATCTAAATCGTGACAGCGACAATTCTGATCAACCACCGAGTCCGTTTTATCTCTACCCATAATAGTGGTTCCCATTGAGTGGGCATCTGACACGAGTTCAAAAATCACTTGATGTTCAACGGCACCAATAAGTTTAGCAATTTTTTCGTATAACTGTTTCGTTTCAAGCGCACTCTGATATTCATACTCATCAATTGACCAATAAATTTCTGGATGTGGCAGTCCCAACGCATCAAACTTGGTTTTGCTTAGGGTGACACGATTATTTGGGTTGGGCAGTTGCTCATGCATCGTATATGAACCCACTTTGCGATTAGCGAGATAGGCGACCTGTTGTTTGAGTTCTTTGCCAGCTAAACCTTGTTCTATCAACTCGTTAGCAACAGAAGGCGCAAACTGGCTATTGCCGACAGAGATTTTTTTTGCGGCCAGTTTGCTGCGGAATTCACCATCCAGATAGTTCACAATGGCACCTATGGTTATCGGACCACGGCCGGAATAAACGGGCTCTTTTAAGGTAAATTCTGCGCCCGTCGCTGGGTGATCCATCAAATTGCGACCCACTAGACCGGACGAGTTGCCAACGCCGTTTGGATAAGCCGTTGATTTAGACATTAACATCAATTTCGGCGTTTCTATCGCGTTGGCGGCAATGACAAATTGCTTACCCCGCACCGCGTGAGATTTCCCATCGGGTGTTTTGTAGTGTACTTTGACGAGGGTGGATTGACCATTGACTACCGCGTCTTCCAGCTTATACACGACGGCATTGGTAATCAGCGCTGCACCAGCGGCCTCTGCCTTGTCAATATGCACTACGCCGGTGTACTGTGCCCCGGTGGGACAGATAGGAATGCAGCTATTGCTACCACAGCAGGGTGGCCTAGAATCATACGGTCGAGTATTGCGGGCCGCAGGTTCTGGCACATAATTAAAACCGGCCCGATACAACCCCTTATGGAGCTGTTGATCCATATAACTAAACGGAACCGGCGGTAATGGGAATGGCGCACTGCGGGGTTGATCTAACGCGTTAATTGATACCCCGGCTACCCCTATTTCTAATTCGGCTTGTTGGTAATAGGGTTCCAAGTCGGTATAATCAATAGGCCAATCTCGGCCCACGCCATAATGACTTCGTAACTTGAAATCTTTAGTCACAAAACGCCACGAAATGCCGCCCCAATGCAAAGTAGCGCCGCCCACGGCTCGAACATAAGCCGTATGGTATGGGTGTGACTTGTAGATTAAATAATCCGGTTGCCCAACGGGATCGGCTTGAGGCGCGTAACTCAGTTTAGGATAGGGTGCCATTGAGTCCTTTCTAGCAGAGTGACGAAATGTTTCAATCAATTGGCCTCTGTCCAGCCTCGGGCCGGCTTCCAGAATCAACACCTTGAGATTTTGTTTCGCCACATGATAGGCAACTATGCCCCCGGCGACACCCGAGCCGATAACGATTAGGTCATATTCAGTATTGCTATTCATATCAACTCCAATAGGGTTGTCCAAGATAAATCTTGGACTCCGGCTAAATCTTGGACTCCAGTTACCGATTCGGACGAGATTGCCAAAATCCAAAAGCACCGCCGCAAAAGGAAGGCGCGGTATGAATATCTTGGTTTCTCACGTAGATCAGCGCGTTTTGATAGACGAGTCTCTCCGCTTGTTCAGCATTGAATTTGGCAATTCCTAGGTACCAAGCAGACAGGATTTGTTTGCAGAACAGCAACAAGCTTTGCTGGTTTGTTTCTTGCAAAAATTGTAAAAACTGAGTTGCCGATTTGTCGGCCTCTCGCCTCTGCATAAAGATGAGCCACTGTTGGTACAGTTGATCCAGAGAACTTATCTGCCCGGCCTCTTCAATTTTGGTAAGGAGCTGATTGCAAACAAAGCCTTGGAGATTTTTTCTATCGGTTAGATAAAGGGACAATGTGAACAACTGATTGGGCCTGTTATCTTTGGCCTCAGTGTTTTCACGGCCGGCGACAACCGCCGGAAAAAAAACGACGGTATTGCAGACAGTGGCATATTTTAAAAAGCTGCGTCTTTCCATGCCGATTTCCTCACAATATATGCGTTAACCTATAAGGGTTATGAATTAATCACCCAGTTAGACAGTCGCGAGTAAAGGATGGGTAGAACTTTCGTTACACCCAGGTTTATAATTTTTTACCGATCACCAGCTCCTTTCTTTGCTCAATTTGGGAGAAACCCGTGTTTTTCAGGATTAAACTCATTTCTCCGTAGGAGGGTTGCCATCCCGTTTTTTCTCCTTGACCTAGGACCGTCAAAGCATGGTATGCTGCCCAAACAGAGCCTGACCAATCATCGGCCGCATAAAATTCCTTAACTAGGACTGTACCTCCCATTTTCAATGCTTGAAATATATTGGTCAATATTTTACGACAATCTATTTCATTCCAGCTATGGAGAATATTGGCCAACAAGATGATATCCGCCGTATCAGGCAGTTCATCGTTAAAAAAGTTTCCAGCAACGGTTTTTATATGTTCCTGCTCCCCGCATTCATCAATAAATTGTTGAGCGATCTGACAAACCGGTGCCAATTCAAAGATAATGCAGTTCAGGTGAGGGTTCTGTTTTCTGATGCCAATACACCATCCGCCTGTAGCTCCGCCAATATCCATTGTTTTCCGAAAAATCATACTGCTCGGCTAGTTCGATGCCCCATTTCACACGTAGTTGATGCATACTGGAGTAGAAATCACGCGCCAGGTTCGTTTCTTCAGGATTTTTTTTCTGATCGCGCATTACATACCAGCTCTGTGGAATAGGTTCCAGCAGTCTTTTTTTGATCAGAACAGGTGACTCAATATAAGGGCTTCCTTTCAATGCGACATCACGAACCAGTTTGTAGGATTGCAGGAACTGGTATGCCTGTTCCGAGACAGAAATTTTTTCCTCTTGATAGCTCAAAATTCCCACACCACAAAGGCATTGGGCGATTGTTCTGGTGGTCATGAATGGCATATCCCATAGTTCGCTCAACTCTTGAAGAGAAAGATTGCGATCTTCAAGCTTTACAAGCAGCTTCTTATCCTCGACAATTTCCAAAACGGTTTCGGTCATTTTTCCCAAAGCCAGATTGGTAGCTGCATTAAAAATTTGATTTATTTGATTGTCCATATATTTACTTACAGCAAATGTTTTTACAAAATGATATGATATTCTCTATATCCCTTTCTCTTATAAGCTTGAGAAAATTAGCGTACGATTGTTTGCCGAAATAATGTCCTTTTTCTTTCGCATACAAATCGGCAACATTAGTAAGAAATGAAAGTTCATTCATATCATCAATTTTTCCTTCCAAATATAAGCGTAATTGTCTTACAAAACCGCTATTGCCGGCGAAATCTTGTCGTTCAGCAATGACTGTATCAATTGGTGTCCTATGCATTCCATTTTCAACCTTTTTTCCCAATATGGCAAATACCTTTTGCGAATCATACTTTGTGCCAAGCTCGACATCAGGAGCAAAATGAAGTAGCTGCAATAAAGATGCGCTTTTAGGCGATAAAAAATTTACACCTAAATCGTCCTTGAAAATCAGCCAACTTTGCATAATGAGCCTCAAGCACTCAATGAGTGTTTGGTCAGTTGTTTGAGTCGATATGATTTTTTTTATGGTCGCTTGACCAACTCCTATTTTGCCCTTTTGGCAGATGGCTGAGTAAATTTTTCTTAATTCTACACCTTTTACAATAATATCATCATCATGGAAAATTAAAACCGTATTGCTGCAAAGATGCTTCACGTAGTTAGCTTTTTTCGCAATCGACTCATTATTATCCGAATCCTTAACAAGACGATGGACAGCGTAATTGTAAATGCGAGCCAGATAGCTAGAAATCGAAATTTGAAGGACTTCGCCAACACCGTGGCGGAGGATTTTACTGATTAAAATAGCTTTAAACCGTTTCCTGCGATGAGAAAAAAGATTTCTTAGCTCATCCACTTCTTTGTCAAATTGAAAATGTCCATCAATGACGGTTTTTTTAGGACTAAAAATATATTGTAATACGTTGAAAGTAAGATCATTACTTTCTCGCGCTTCCACAGAACAAGATTCTGGCTGGTTGACAAAACACACCAATTCCACGGGCTTATCCCAATCAGAGTTTAATATAGATCTGATTGTTGGTAAAACCCTTGTACCTGAATGATAAATAGGAATTACAATATTAATTTTATTTAAAATTTCCGGCTGGGCGATTTCATCAATGATAAAATTTTTATGATCAAAAATCCTGCAAATTTCCGATTGTGCATTTGTTGGTATATGATTGACCAAATGTTGCTTTTATTGGGGAGGCATCGCATGTAAAGCTTGTGATAGTGGGTAAATTATTCATATTTCTCCTTAAAAGTCCGAATGGTAAACTAAGTTTTGTAGGGTAGTTCAAGCGAAGTGTATTCGTATTTACTATAATTGGTTTGTTGATTTTGAAAAAGGCGACTATGCAGACTTTTTCAACTGACAAATCCGCAGACTTTTCATTTACATTTTGTACCTTCATCGATGCCAAATTTTACCGTTGTTCGCATCATCCGCAGAAAACTCATTAACCGCTTTTAAAGAACAATTATGATTTTCCAGCAAAGTCTTTTTTTACGAACAGTATATCATCTGGAAGTTATACCAAGGTGTACCAATAAATATACCCATCAAGTCAGTCTAATTAACGACTTTCAAAATAGTGAGCGTCGGGTGGGTTCCGCTATAGCAAAACCCACCTATTTCTTTACCAGACTTTCATGGTGGGTTTCGTTCCTCTGGGTGGCTACGCTTGCTCCTTTTTAAGTCGTCACTCATGCGACGGCAAACATTCTACTCTCATGGTTGAATTTAGGAATTCCCTAAAATGTCAAGTGACGGGTAAAGCAGCTTGACAAGTTGTCACGTTATTCCATCAATCACTTGACGTTTGACGGTATTGAATTAATGGCGCAACGCCATAACAATACATAAGCTGAGCCAATCTCAGCAGCCTCTCCAAACTTGTACCACTGATGTCATATCCAAGTTGAATAGCAAGCAAGCGACGCCAAGGGTTAATTGAGGGATTAATGAATTGTAGAAACCCACCTATTTCTTTTCCATACTTTCATGATGGGTTTCGTTCCTCTGGGTGGCTACGTTTGCTCGGCTTGCGAGTGGAAACATTCTATCCGATAAAAGTTATACCAAGGTGTACCAATACATATACTCCATAAAGTCAGTCAAATTAACGACTTTCAAAATAAATAGCGAGCGTCGGGGGCCGGTAAGCTATGCGACACCCACCTATTTTTTGTCTCCTGAACGGGGTGTGTGTCTTGGATTGGGAAAATTATTTGCTCACCGATCCTGAGTGGGTTTGGTATTGTCGAGAAAGCCATTTAATGTACTTGCTTTTCAATTTATCTACCCCGTTTGGCATCTCGAAGGCGGTTTGGTTATAGAAGAGGAACATACCGGCTTTCAGTACCAGATCATCACCAAAAACATTCGGTTCCATGTCCATGATGGCGTAGTCGTAGAACTTGGCTTGCCGAGATTTGGAATTGTTGAGTGCTTCTTCCACACTGAGTCCGGTGTAGGTGTGATCGGAATGTTTAGCGACTTTTGGATCAATGAAGTTCACCACGCTACCCTCTGGGCGCGTTTCATCGGCCGACTCCTTTTCAATGATCTTTCTGATGGTGTTGACTAGATCAGTCCAACCATGGTATCGCGTCTGATACTGGCTTTCATCGACAAGCGCATCAAGTGAGTCAATTTTACCTGTTTTCAGTTTCTCCAGACTTTGGTGATTGGTGGCTGGAAAGCCGCTGCCGCCATGATTACCGTCCGGAAGGCCCATAAAGTAACTGCGGGTGTTTCCGATGATGTGGCATGGAATCAGATGGTTATTGATATCGATAGGGATTGGCAACACATATTCGATCTTCTGTCGCTTGGCAAATTGAATGGAGCTCAGTGCGCCGGCTCGTCGCGCTTGCCACCATGTTGTGCCTTTACCCGCATCGCCAGCCGTGGTGTAGATGAACACCACTTTATTGTCTGGGCCGATAATATCGTGATAGGCCTTGGGTGTCATGAAGAGTTGCCAATCATCTTGGTGCGCCCCGATGTAAAATGCGACATTATCAGCATAAATCACCTGTGATGTGAAGAAACATAATAACGCAATCAACCAAACTTGGATGGGTTTTGGCATTTTTTTTCTCCTTATCAACTTCAAGTTTGTAGTAGGCGATTTATCGCCCAATTTGTTTGTAGTAGGCGATTTATCGCCTTTCTGGGGCCATCGTTTAATTTGAAAGTCTCCAAAGTATTTGATGGCCCTCAAATAAGAATTATTTGTTTGTAGTAGGCGATTTATCGCCTTTCTGGGGCCATCGTTTAATTTGAAAGTCTCCAAAGTATTTGATGGCCCTCAAATAACGATTAAACAAGCGTAAAATAAACATGACCGGTTTTAAAAACAAGTCAGGTTTGGCTAATGATGGGTTTCGTTCCTCTGGGTGGCTACGCTTCTTGCTCGGCTTGCGAGTGGAAACATTCTATCCGATAAAAACTATACCAAGGTGTACCAATAAATATACCCATCAAGTCAGTCAAATGAACGACTTTCATATACCAATAACTATATTTGTCATTGATTGCCTTTGATTTGGCTTTTTCGACTGAATTGAAAACAGTGAAAATCCAGAAACCAAGTTTTTTGAAAAAACTTGGTTTCTTTCACACTTAGTTTTCATCATGGGCGATCTGTATAACCCAGCCTGCGAATAGTTAATACACCTATCATAAAAAATGACAAGCACAAAATAGGGCTAAGAATCTCAAAAACATAAATAATGGGGTATCTGCTCTTCAAAACTTTCTAATGCCCAGCGAGCGTAATGTGCGTCCTACGCACCATCTCTTGATCTATATCAATACCTAAAAACGTGGGACGCACCCTACGCTTGCTTCAGTACTTACATTGTGGGTGCTGCCTTTCTTGCAGTGAGCCGGATGACCACAGCGGTTAGATCATCAATCTCTTTGCTTTGAAATGGTTCAACCATTGCATCGCGGTTGACCAAGTCACGATCTACTTGACAGATAACTTCAGTAGAAACGTCAGTAAAACCAGCGGAGTCAAAAAGTGCTTCCCAGTCGCTACGTCGTAACCGATTACACCACACGCCGAGATTCCCCCACGCCGATTCAAGACGATTAGATAGCGACTTGTCTTTGGAATACTGCTCGACAGGGCCCTGATCGTAATCTGACTTTGAGATGTTCAGAAAAGCGAGAGGATGGTTCCTGGACCGCCCAATGTCATCCAGATCATGATCTCGGAGATCGATCTCGTGGACCGTAATGCCGCCGGGCTGTAAAACCGAGAATAGCTTGGAGATACTCTTCTCCGGGTTCGATAAGTGCTCTAACACTGCAATTGAATAGGCGAAATTGAAAGCATTATCCTGAAATGGCATCTCATGAATCGGAGTACCATCCCGGCAATCAACCTTGTTAGCAATCTGCTGAAATACTACGTTATCCCACAGGTTCGGATAGTTGACGGTGCTTTCCTGACTGTCTGCAGCGTAGCTTCTCCACCAGCGAAATCCACTCACGGCCGCGAGGTAGTCGCAAAGAAGTGAAATGAACTCCGTCGAAGGCTTCTCTATTTTTGACAGTTCAACGCCGGCAACCCGTTCGCACCCCATGGCAGCAAAGCAGAGCAGGCTACCCAAGCTCGCACCGGGTCCGATTTCGAGGACCGATTTTGGCATGATCCCATTCCTGAGTGAACACTGCAACATCTCTGCATAGACATGAAAAGAATAGATGGGTGAAGCGGGCTTGCCACACTCTTCTCGTAACGCGTCAACTATCGCTTGTACATTGATTTGCATGCATGACTCCTACTTTAGGTAAATCCACAATTTAACTTTGATTTGGCTTTTGATAAAAACTTACCAAGTATTTTTTGGATTATATCCGATAAAAGTTATACCAAGCTATACCAATATATATACTCGTCAAGTCACTCCAATTCACGACTTTCAAAATAAGATAGTCTTAATTATACCAACAATTATACTTGTCATTGATTGCTATTGACTTGGCTTTTTTGATTTGAAAAAATAGTCATCACTTTGATTTAGCGGAACAAACTCATGAAGAAAGAATTTACCGACTTGTTTGATGAGCAGTATAACTTATGGAAGTTATACCAAGGTATACTCATAAATAGACTCGTCAAGTCACTCCAATTCACGACTTTCAAAATAAGATAGCCTTAACTATACCAATAACTATACTTGTCATTGATTGCTATTGACTTGGCTTTTTTGATTTGAAAGAATAGTCATCACTTTGATTTAGCGGAACAAACTCATGAAGAAAGAATTTACCGACT
>QNER01000148.1 GCA_003646175.1 Candidatus Parabeggiatoa sp. nov. 1 | reverse complement strand
TGCCCCTGAAAGGGGCAAACATACCAGCCCAGGGCAACGCCCTGGGTAAAAATAAAAATAGATTCCTAGGGCGATGCCCTAGCATAAAGGGGGCAACCATAAAGGATTGCCCCTACGCAATGCTTGGATTGGTTTTTTAATCGTGATAAGGAGAAGTTCAATGAGAAGATATTTTGCGCTTTGTTACGGTATCATTAATTATATTGTAGCCGTTGCTCTCATCGCCTACAATGCCGCTTGGCTTGGTGGGTTCGTGCCCTATACTGTTAATTCAGGACCTAAAGAGACTTTTACCTACGCCCTGATGATAAATACATTATTAATCTTGATTTTTGCCGTGCAACATACTGTACAGGCGAGAACTTGGTTCAAAAGTTGGTTCAACAGAGCGTTCAATAAAGCTGTTGAACGCAGCACCTATGTCTTTGGCACCAATCTGGTTTTTTTGCTTATCTTTTGGCAATGGCGCACCACAGAAGGCTGGGTATGGCAAATTGAGAGTCCTATTGGCTCTGGTATCATCTGGATACTGTTTTTTCTAGGCTGGATTTTGGCTTTTACTGCAATTCTTGTAAAAAACCATTTTCATTTTCTTGGCGTTCGCCAGACAGCCCATTATTTCCAAGGAAAAGACATTCTGCATGAAAACCTGAAAAAGAGTTTTTTGTATTCGATGGTTCGTCACCCCATGTATCTCGGCTTTCTTCTTGGGTACTGGGCAATACCAAATATGAGTATTGCTCATTTCGAGTTTGCTACACTGATGACAATTTACACCATAATAGGGATCAAATTTGAGGAACGATTACTCATCCATTACATTGGTGATTCTTATAAAGAATATCAACGGCAAGTTCCTGCACTTATCCCATTACTTAAATTTAAGCGTAGCCAATGAATCAATGACAAAAACAACGTTTCGTTGCGTGCATACAGCCGGTTTCATCCTGTTTGTACTCGAAGCTTTTAATTCGGCAATACGCTCAAATTGGGCATTACGATTGGCATTCTTTTTAGGCGATTTCCAAGAAAGAAAATACCAGACGGGTAATTTTTTTACGCGAAATAGGGCAACCACAAGGGATTGCCCCTACGCAATCTTCTGTAGGGGCAATCCCTTGTGGTTGCCCTTTGCACTAAAATATCGGTTTATTTGTGCTTCAGTACTTATATTGTTTTTCGGAAATAGCCTTAGCAGACTTTTTTTTAACGCTTTGTGTTTAACATAGCCGTGTTTTTTCAATTGAAAAATGAAAGCAGTTCCTCTTTTTCCCAGCACCTCGCCATTATTGTGGCTTATGACGACATTAATATTAGTTGTTTTGCCGCACATTTTTCATTTGGCTTGGTGGATTTTACCGGCCTTTTTTGCGTTGCTATTATGGCGTTATTTGATGACGCGCCGGCAATGGCGTTTGCCCGGCCTTCGGCTGCAATTTAGCTTTGCATTGCTTGCTTTGCTGGGAATGTCTCTGAGCTACGGGACATGGTTTGGACGCGATGCCAGTGTCGCTCTGCTGGTGGTATTGTGTGGACTCAAATTGCTGGAAATGAATAGCCGGCGTGATGCTTTATTGCTTTGTTTTTTAAGCTATTTTCTTATTATTACCAATTTCTTATATTCTCAATCTATCCCCACTGCTTTGTATATGGGGATAGTTATGCTGGTGGCAACAGCAACGCTTATTAGTTTAAGCGACGATAATAATCGCCTGTCAACACGCCAACGTCTGCGCTTATCAGGCACATTGCTGGCGCAAGCCTTGCCTTTGATGGTGGTATTGTTTATCTTATTTCCCCGAGTGGTGGGGCCATTTTGGAGTTTGCCCAAAGATGCACACAGCGGTATCACCGGTTTAAGCGATAGCCTATCCTTGGGCAATGTTAGCCAATTAAGCCTTTCGGACGAAGTCGCCTTTCGCGTCAAATTTGATGGGGACATACCCCCGTCATCACAACGCTACTGGCGAGGGCCGGTATTATGGTGGACAAATGGGCGCGACTGGAAAAGCGGATTTCAACAAAATCAGGCCGTTGGCCAGATAAATCTTCACGCCACTGGTCAGCCGTTTGATTACACCATTACTTTAGAACCGCACAATGAACGCTGGTTATTTGCGTTGGAGTTGCCCACCCAAGCGCCGTCTTATGGCAAAATGATCCCAGATTATCAAATGTTGGCAAATTTTCCGGTACAGCAACGAATACGTTATCAATTGCGCTCTTATACCAATTACCGTGCTGATACCCTCACGCTTTCCCAATATCGCTTGGCTTTGCGTTTGCCAAGAGGAAAACATCCTCGTACTCGTGCTTTGGCTGATCAATGGTTGCAAGAAAATCCTCATCCCGAAACCATTGTGCAACGCGCCATACAACATTTTAATCAAGAACCTTTTACATATACCTACACCCCACCCTTATTGCTAAATGATCCTGTGGATGAATTTCTATTTGAAACTCAGCAAGGATTTTGCGAACATTACGCGGTAGCCTTTACCGTATTAATGCGAGCGGCCGGCATTCCAGCACGGGTAGTCACCGGCTATTTGGGGGGCAGCGTCAACCCTATCGGTAATTATTTAATTGTGCGTCAGCGTGATGCCCACGCATGGAGCGAAGTTTGGTTGCAAGATAAAGGCTGGGTACGGATTGACCCCACCAATGCGGTTGCCCCAGAGCGAGTGGAACAAGGGATTGAAACGGCACTGCCAACCGAATTTAATCCCCTTGGTTTGGAAGTTAATTGGGGCAAAGACTCCACCGTTGTCAAGATTTGGCAACAACTACGCAACCGTTGGGATGCCATCAATAATGACTGGAATCAATGGGTGCTTGGTTACGATCCGGCGCGGCAGAAACAACTGCTAAGTCGCTTAGGGTTAAAAGGCATGGATTGGTACGGTATGACAATAACATTAACAGTCGTCATAGCCGTTTTCTTGTTATGCTATGCCGCTTGGATGTTTTTGCGCCCACAATTAGTCGTGCGTGATCCGGTACAACAAATTTATTTGCGCTTTTGTAAAAAACTCGCACGGCACGGTTTGCACCGCTTACCTCACGAAGGCCCATTGATGTTTGCCGCACGAAGCTGCGCAGCCCGTCCCGATTTAGCCGTTCCAATCCAACAGATTGTTGAACTCTACGTGCAAACCCGCTATCGTAGTCAACTTCAAACACTGCCACAGTTACGCATGGCGGTGCGGCATTTCCGCCCTTAAAGGGGAAAGGGGATCGGTTCAAGGGGAAAGGGAGCGTTCCAAGGAGAAATGTCATTTTCAATTTTTTTCGGCTTTCCATTCCCGATTCCCGATTACCGATTCAAATAATCATATATCAACTTGTTAGGAGAACTAGATGTCAGTTAAACATCCCATCATTGCCATTACCGGTTCATCCGGTGCGGGAACAACCACCGTCAAAAAAGCCTTTGAAGATATTTACCGCCGTGGCAAATATAAAGCGGCAATTATCGAAGGCGATAGTTTCCATCGCTATGACCGTAAGGAAATGAAAGAGGCGGTAAAAATCGCTGACAAGGAAGGGAGAGATCTGAGTCACTTCGGGCCGGATGCCAATATCTTTGATAAACTTGAAGATTTATTTCACCGATACTCGGAAACGGGCACCGGACACGTCCGTAAGTACTTACACAATGAAGGAGAAGCAGCACCCTATAACCAACAGCCGGGCACTTTTACGCCGTGGGATGATCTTCCCGCCGATACTGATTTATTGTTTTATGAGGGCTTACATGGCGGTGTTGTCACCTCACAGGTGAATGTGGCGCAATGGGTAGACTTATTGATTGGGGTGGTGCCCAGCGTCAATCTGGAATGGATACAGAAAATCAGCCGCGATGTGGGCGAACGTGGCTATTCTCCAGAAGCGGTGACTCACACCATTTTGCGGCGTATGCCCGATTATGTGCAATACATCACACCCCAATTTACCCATAGCCATATCAACTTTCAACGGGTGCCTTTGGTAGATACCTCTAACCCCTTTATTGCCCGTGATATTCCCAGCGCCGATGAAAGTCTGGTGGTTATTCGCTTTAACAAATACCGTGAACAAGATTACCCGTATTTGATCTCGATGATTCACGATTCGTTTATGTCGCGCCCCAATACCTTGGTTGTTCCGGGTGGGAAAATGGGTTTTGCGATGCAAATCATCTTCCGTCCCATTATTAACAAGATGATGGAAAAACGCCGCGAAGCTAGGGAATTATAACTACACAAGCATAAATTCAGAAAAGAGGAGTCCAAACTTTAGTTTGGACGGCCCAAACTAAAGTTTGGACTCCAAAAATATTTTTCTGAATAGCTGCAAAAACGAAAGCCGTGACGGATGCTATCCCTTTTTGGGATAGTATCCGTTAAAGTAAATCATTTTAGCTTGGGGAGCGATGTTTTCGTAAGTTTCGGTTGAGCCATCCGCGAACTCTGTGAAATCCGCAAAATATGCGTTCACATTGAATAACAGCGACGCAAAGCTACACCCATTTCAATGAACCCGGATGCTGCCGGTTCGGGAAAAAAGTATACTTATATTCAAATCTCCCAATAACCCAGTTACCCTGCTGTCTGATCAGTGTGATGACGGCTACAAATTGTCCACCCTGAAAACTCGCCAGTACCTTGTAGCGAGGATTCATACGCCACCAAGAAGTCGTGGTGCGAAACAACCCGCCCTTGGCACCGTGATAATTTAACAATTCCCCCAAATGTGCAAAAACCCCGTTAATCTGATTTAACTGATCTGTGGTTAGGTTTTTTTGTAACTCGTCACTTGTGTAAATCAGAAAATCACTGTTATCCCAATTTGCGAACAAACCTAACATCGTTGTATTGACAAATCCCCGCGCCTCAATATTCATCTGCCGCAGGCCGAAAATACCATATCCCGCCCCTAAACTGATGCTGACAATAAGCAACACCAAAAAACCACGTAAGGTTTTGAATAACCTATGAAATAAAATGCTAAAGCGCATAATTTATACTCAATATTTGTTTTTCGGTTCTTACGTTTTGGGTAAAGAAAGTCACAATAAATATACCCACATCTGTTAAACCTCTCTCGGTTTTTGCCAATTTTTTTGGAAGTCCCTAACCAAGCATGAAAATAATACACCAAGCCGAAATAAACACAAGGGGAACCAGAACGAATGAACATACTATTTGACATGGAAACCGGCGATCCCGATGATGTGATGACTTTATGCTTTTTGACAAGTCATCCCAAAGTCAAATTAAGAGCCGTTACAGTTACACCGGGTACCAATGCACAAATAGGCATTATTCGTCACATTCTCAAAATGACGGGTTTTGAGCATATTCCGGTGGGCAGTTGGAAAATAGGTTATGAAAAAAACTGTGTTTCTGATTTTCACTACCGATGGTTGGGCAAAATTGCCGAGAGCCAGCCGGATGATGAAGGTTATCAAATCATTAGTCAAACGCTCGCCCAATATCCTGATTTAACGATTCTTACCGGTGCGCCTCTCAAAAACTTTGGGCAGTTAGACAATGCGAGCAAAATCAAAACATGGGTAGCACAAGGTGGCTTTGCCGGCGATAATGTCGTTCCGTCCCAATACCGCTTAAAAAAGTTTGAAGGAATGCTGACTTGCCCCACCTACAACTTTAACGGCGCACCCCGCGAGGCCCTAAAAATGCTTTCTGAGATAACCATTGAAAAACGTTATTTAGTTTCAAAAAACGTTTGCCATGGCGTAGTTTACGATGCCGAATTTCATAAAAAAATGGCAGTGGTAAAAGACAAAAGCAAAGGTTTGAATCTCATTTATCGAGGAATGGAGCAATATCTCCTTAAAAATCAACAAGGTAAAAAATTACATGATCCATTAGCCGCTTGTGTCGCCATTGATAAAAGCATTTGTGAATTTAAAGAAGTAGAAATGTATCGTCAAAATGGGAAATGGGGCGCCAATACTTTTATCTCTATTTCGGTTGATAAGGAAAAATTTGTGAATGTTTTTACCACGGTTGAATAACTTGGTGTTCAAACGGATACTATCCCTCCAAGGGATAGCATCCGTAATATCACTACGGTGCTCAAACGGATACTATCTCTCCAAGGGATAGCATCCGTAATATCACTACATGTTTAGGGTTACCAATTATGATTGCGGTTTCTTGGCACGGAACGTAGTACCAATGGTGAAATCGGAGGTACGGTAGTCAGTAAAAGCCACCTGTTCACACTCGACAAAGCCCACCGACTTCATAAGTTCCAATATTGTTGAAATGGGCACAACACCTGCCACACAATCACACCAACTGCCTTCTGACGCTTCCGATTTGGCTCCCCCTTCTTGAAAAACCATATCCACCAAATAAAACCTGCCCCCAGGTTTTAAACAATTAAAGGCCTGAATAAAAGCACATTTTTTGCGAGCGGACAAGTTGAAAGTGCCATTTGAAATGACCACATCCGCTATACCCGCCGGAATAGCCTTATGATTGCCGGTATCAAACGGTGCTTGAATGACTTCAATCTGATTAAAACCACACACAAGTGCATTGTTTCTCGCCTTTTTCACCATAGCAGCCGTCATATCGACACCAATCACCTTTCCAGTCTGACCTACCAAACTGGCTGCAACACAGAGATCAGCACCCGCACCACACCCTAAATCCACAACCACTTCACCTTGAGAAACAGTGCCAACAGAAAATGGGTTACCACACATACAAGAAGATTCCCAAACCACATCTGGGAATTGAGATACATCGTATCCCAGCCGATGAGCATTCTTCTTACCATACTCAAGTGGCATAGTTGTGCCAAAGCCCGCCGATGGATTTTCGGCCAGTTGGGTATATTGGCTAAGAATTTCTTTAAAAGAGCGAGAAATGCCAACGGTGAGTTTGAGCTTACTCCACAAACCTCTCGCTTGCACAAATTCATTGTAATCAATGACCCCATTTCCATCGAGATCTGCCTGTTGCATCAGAGCCGTGATATCCTCATCACTCAGGTTGAGTTTTAACGCATCCAAGAGATAACGCAATTCATCTTCTGAGATAGAACCATTGCCATCGAGATCGATCAGCTTGAATATTTCAAGTAACTCCTGTTCGGAGCTCATATCTACTTGATTAGATATCCATTCGACAAATTCAGAAAACTCGATGGTGTTACTCAAGTCCGCATCAACCTTGATGAAGATAGCCTCCAACTCTTCAGCCGTGGGATTCATGCCAAGATAATGCATAGCATTTGCCACTTCTTCTCGGCTTAACGAACCATTGCCATCAGCGTCAAATAAGTCAAAGACTTCTTTGAGCTCATCCAGTTGAGCCTCTGTCAGTTGACTTGAATTAGGGGTTGTTGGTATTGACATTTTTATACATCCTTTTTAGTAAGTGAATTTGTCAATTAAATGTAGTGGTTAAGATAATGCAAAACGTCCAAGAAATCCGATTTTTTGAATAAATTGCAGTTTCCCTGTTAGTTGCTTTCCGTAGCTGAGACGAGAAAACTAACTAAAATAACGCCAAATTATCCTTATGATCACCACTATTTTTGGGTAAATCCTTTGGCACACGTTCCATTTTTGGATCAATGCTATCAAACCCTTCAAATGTTTTATTTAAACGGTTTTTTATCAGAGAAATGTATTCTGGATTAATTTCTATATCATCACATCTTCTCTTCAGTTGCTGACAAACTCTTAAAGTCGTTCCACTACCGGTAAATGGATCAACAATGTAATCATGTTCATCAGAAGAAGCCAAAACCATTCTTGCTATTAATGCTTCTGGCTTTTGGGTAGGGTGATTTTCACGTTCAGGATTAGAATAATGAACATGAGAAAAAAACCAGACATCGCCCGGATTAGCCCCTGACATATTATTCCGTTTTCTAAAATATTTTTGTGGCACTCTAATGTTATCAAGATGAAATTTAAAATGCTCACTTTTATTAAACATGAGGATATCATCATGTCTTGGAGAAAACCCCTTTTTTTTCCCGATGCCTTGCGTATAATGCCAAGTGATCCAGCTATTGAAATACATGCCCAGCTTTCGATCTAAAATATCATACAAATAGGAGATAAATCTGACTCCCATGAAGACATAAATTGTGCCGGCGGGTTTAAGAATACGACGGGCTTCCTGTAACCAAGATAGAGAAAATTCTAAATATTCCTCAAACCCTTTAAGATCGTGGTTATTACCATAATCTTTCCCAAGATTATAGGGGGGATCTGCAATAATTAAATCGACAGAATCGCTTTTGATTTCCGTTAATTCAGTAATTGCATCACCTTGTATAACCTTAATTAAGTTATTCATTTGACTTAATCCAAGCATGTTGTTTAGCCAATTTCAGCCACTCATCATAACCTTTTTTTGAAGCCAAAAACTTTTTATCTAAAAGTTGACAAAATTCCCAAGTTGTTCTTTCTTCAATAGTAACATAATGGATATCTCTAATTTGTATTTGCCCGGTTCCAAGTGCTGGATTATAGCTTATATCAGAACTTGAAATGAATTTTAAGTCATAAGCATTATGAGCGACGACTTCCATTATGCCATCCATCATCATCGTTTTAGTGTTCTTTGTCTTCAAAGATAAAATAACAAAGAGATAGTCTGGTTCTTCAACGTATGCAGAACGAATTCTTGCGAAAGAGGTTATATTTGGAGATTTCCCACTGGATTCAATATCTTCAGCAGTTGCTTTAACATCAACCTCAGCGGTTATTCCTGACTCTACCTTTCGTTGTTTCTTAAATTGAAGGATTATGTCTGCCATATGGAGACGTTCCTTAGTCTCTACATTGATAAGACAATATTTATTATTGTCATCTTCCAAAACATCGGCCAAAGTTTCTTGTGCCCAAGCTTCAACAAATGGCCCAGCAATCTTATTTATGTTCTCCATCGGTAGGCCACGTTTCAAGTTGGTATTAATTATTATCTTATTTTTGCCCAATTTTATGGCATCATCAATAATCAGTTCAATTGAAGTTGTGACAAAGTTTGAGCATTCATTGTAATCTTCACATTGTTGCGGTATTTTAAAATTTAGCTTTTTGTATTTCTTCAAAATATTTGCATATTCCATAACTTTAGATGCCACGAGTTATTGGCAATCAATTTTCTCAAAAAATCTGCCAATAAATATTCCATTTGAAAACGTTATATATACGCATACGCCTTCAGTTAATATGGAGGTGAATAAATTACATATAATTCCAGCGTGATTTAACCAAAAATAAACCCTCTGAAAAAAGGGTGTGCGATTGTAACATTACTCCCTCACAATGACAATCCTCAATATAACAAGTACAACTGATTGACGGATTTGACGGATTTTTAACTGGCAATTGATAACAAGTACAACGGATTGACGGATTTGACTGACTTTTAACTGACAATTGATAACAAGTACAACGGATTGACGGATTTGACTGATTTTTAACTAACAATTGAGAACTGATAACTGAATATGCTTTTAACAATCACAACCACGCATTCTCCCGCCACCGAGTTAGGCTATTTACTCCATAAACATCCCGATCATGTCCAATCCTTTGATTTATCTTTTGGGCGGGCGCATGTTTTTTATCCGGAAGCCGAGGCCCATCAAAGCACAGCCGCATTGTTATTGGATATTGATCCTATCGGCCTCGTGCGTGGACGGCGCGGGGGCGGAGGCGGCCTATTAGCGGAATATGTTAATGATCGCCCTTATGTGGCCTCTTCTTTTTTAAGTGTCGCTATTTCAAACGTTTATGGTAGCGCGTTGGCGGGCCGCAGCAAGCAACGATCGGAACTGGCAGACACAAAAATTCCGTTAGCTGCGAAAATCTCCGTGTTGCCCTGCAAAGGCGGGGAGTCGTTGCTCAAGCGTTTGTTTGAGCCGCTCGGTTATCAAGTCTCGGCGCAACGTCATGCCCTTGATGAGCAATTTCCCGAGTGGGGAGACAGTCCCTATTTTTCTGTCACGCTCCAAGCAACTTGCCGGTTGCAGGATTTACTCGCCCATATTTATGTGCTGGTACCGGTGTTGGATAATGAAAAACATTATTGGATTGGTGAAGATGAAGTGGAAAAATTGTTGCATCATGGTAGCGGCTGGTTGGCACATCATCCAGCTAAAGAATTGATTACTAAGCGCTATTTAAAACATCAGTCCAGCTTGGCACGTTTAGCATTGGCAAGATTGATTGATGAAGATGACCCCCATTTTGAAATCACCGAAGCGCAGCATGATGATGATGAAGCCAGCATTGAGGAAAAAATCAGCTTGAATGAACAACGACTTGGCACCGTCGTTGCCGCGTTGAAGAGTAGCCAAGCCAAACGTGTGCTTGATCTTGGCTGCGGTGAAGGCAAATTGCTGCGGATGTTGTTGAATGATAAGTTTTTTGAGGAAATTGTCGGTGTCGATGTCGGAAGCCGCGCCCTTGAAATTGCTCACGAACGTTTACGTCTTGATTGGCTCTCCGAGCAACAAAGAACTCGCATTAAACTGGTACATGGTTCGCTCATTTACCGAGATAAACGGTTAGAGGGCTATGATGCCGCTGCAGTGGTGGAAGTGATTGAACATTTTGATTTAGCGAGACTTTTGGCCTTTGAACGCGTGTTATTTGAATTTGCTCGCCCCGCCACCGTCATTATCACAACGCCCAATGTCGAATATAACGTCAAATTTGACAACCTGCCGGCGGGCAAATTGCGTCACAGTGATCACCGTTTTGAGTGGACACGTAGCGAATTTCAGACGTGGGCAAATGGTATTGGGGACAGATTTGGATATTTTGTGCGGTTTTTGCAGATAGGTGAAGAAGATGCTGTGGTGGGGGCTGCAACGCAGATGGGGATTTTTACGCGAAGCTATACTGGAAGTACAACGGATTGACGGATTTGACGGATTTTTTAAAGCGACAATGTCATATTATCAGGAGTACAAGGCGAACCTTGTACGAAAAACGGCAAAAGTCTCAGGAGTACAAGGCGAACCTTGTACGAAAAACGGCAGAAGAATCTCATTCGTTTCAGGCGAACCTTGTACAAGAAAGCAGCGTGGTGATTGAAATGTGACATTGTCAAGATAACTACAAGGATTATTTATAAAAAAGGATAAACCAAACCATAAACAGTTTTCAAAAATAACGTATAAGTAACTATTCTAGTTACAAGGATTTATCCTAATCAATAAGCAATCCTTGTAGTTATAATAAGTGAGAATTGGGAATTGGGAATTTAAATAAGTTAGGATCGAAGAAAAATTAATTTCCCCCTTCCTTTATTGCTGAGAAAGAGCAAAGTTTTTTCATACAAGGTTCGCCTTGTACTCCTGATAATGTGTTTTTTCAGTTGCTCCCAAAATCCCAAGCCCCATCATCCCACCAATACGCCGAGATAATATGTTCAATTTCATAGTTGTGGCTTTCACCGTTAAACAATT
>QNER01000147.1 GCA_003646175.1 Candidatus Parabeggiatoa sp. nov. 1 | reverse complement strand
TCGCCTCTTTGTGTTACCAGAAAAATGACAAACCATTGAAAAATAATGAATTATTTTTTTATTGCCAATTATTTTCAGTGCCGCAATATGCTAAAAAGCCAATCCAAAAACGTCTGTATTTGCAATTTCAGTATTTGCAATTTGCAAATTGGCAACGCATCGATTGTATTCAAGGCCGAAATAAAGCACAAGAATAATTAAGAGAATTTGTTCCGCAGTGATAGCCACTTGGTATTTAAGAATGTGTGATAATTTTGCAGCGTTCAATAAAATCTTACGTGAGAAATTCGATTTTTGGAAAAATCAGAATTCTTTGACGCATTTTGGGCTGGAACTACTTAAGGCAACTCCCAAATAATAATATGACCCCGGGCAACCATAAAGGATTGCCCAGACTAGCTAGCGAATCTGGTAGGGGCAATCCCTTGTGGTTGCCCCATCGGTGGTATTTTAATTTTTGGGAGTTGCCTAAGTAAGTGCCATTAATTTATATATATAATCCCGGCGTTAAAAAATAAATAAAGTAAAATCAAGAATTAAGTCAAAATTAACGATGTCATCAAAAACCAATTGACATCCTTCCAAACTGAGGCGCATTTCAAAGCCTAACGTCCTGAATTTATCAAACTTCCCCCTACCCCCAAATGAATGGGCTAGAAACATAAGACGCTAACGTTTACCAAAAATTTTTTGAGTCGGTAAGCGAATATCCAAACTTAATTCTGGCATCGCCGTAAATCTTTCATCGTTAAATAACAGTCCTGATAATCTGCCAACCGCTAGACTATGGTTTTTTGACAGCCCTCTTATTTCACCATCCTCTTGTTGTTCTTGGTATTTTTCATTAATTTAGATTAAGTCAGGCATCGTTTTTTCCTTTTTTCAAAGGCTTTTCATAATTTCAAATTTGCGGTAATGATACTTACCAAAAATTTTATGGGTGCATTCCCATTTTCACGGACAGTACAACGGATACGCTTCATTGCCGGATAAAAACCAAATAAATAGATAAAAACCAAATTTACCATGAGGTTTTATGATTCATCGAAATTAAGAGCCAGGAACGAAACTCGCGACAATTTTCCCGGCGTTTTTGAACGTCAGAGCGTTCATTGTGGCTTCAAAAATGTCGTAGCGATGAAGGGTAGCCAAATTAAGACTTTGAACGTTTTTTAAAAGCCGGTATTTATCTAAAGTTGCAAAAGGTATTGAAAATAATAAATCTAGGAAAGCCTTATCCGTTTATTTCGAGTATCCGTTGTACTTAACTATCTGACTTAACTGTCTGTGAAAATGGGAATGCGCCCAACCATAGTTTACAAAAAGCCATAGTTACAGTTTCATCGTCAACTTTATAGACTAAACGATGTTCAGCAATTGCGGTTCATCCAAATTAACGGCCACAGGATTCCAATAATAAGCAATATTATCTATCGCCACTTAATTGACGCAATGTTCTGAAAAAACGCCAGTCATTTGTAAATGAATCTTGCCCATGAAATTTATTTTAGACTATATAAATCCCTCCATAATATTAATTGATGATGAGACAAAAAAACATTTGCACACACATCGGTTAAATTAAAGCACAAATTTTTTTGGCTCAGGTTATCAACAGTGTTATATCTATAGACTGAATTTTCTCGAAAACGTTACAAGAAAAATGACAAACCATTGAAAAATAATGAATTATTTTTTTATTGCCAATAATCTACAACACCGCAATGCGCTATGTACCATATATAATTATATGGACTGAAAAAACATTATTTATTACAAATAAATATTCAGACTTAGCAGAGCCAATCCCAAAATTCAATATTCGCAATTTGCAAAGCACAGTTGTCTTCAAAACCAAAATAAGACATAAAAATTAACTTGACAATGTCATATTATCATTCGTTTCAAGCGAACTTTGTACGAAAAACCAGATGAGAAGGAGTACAAAGCGAATTTTTGCCGGTTCGCCTGAAACGAATTAAAATCACGCCCGGTTTCGTACAAGGTTCGCCTGAAACGAATGAGCAAGAACAACGTTTTTTCGTACAAAGTTCGCCTTGTACTCCTGAGCAAGAACCAAGTTTTTTCGTACAAAGGGAGCGAAGTACTCCTGAGCAAGAACCAAGTTTTTTCGTACAAGGTTCGCTTTGTACTCCTGAGCGATCACACTTTTTTTAGAACTAAACGGATAAAGCCTAAACTACCTGTAGGGCAATCCGTTTATTCCCAAAATCCGTTGTACTATATTTAAGCATCAGAAAATTGCCAATTTTGTTACAAGGAAATTTTGTAATGATAAATAAGTTACTGAAAAATAGGCTATTATTTTTTTTAGTATTGATTGTTTTTGGCGCAACTGGCTGTAAAACTCCTAGCGTCCAAAATCAGCCGTCGAAGCGGTTTGGTGCTCCCCCATGTGAAACTGAGCCAACCATGGTAACCAAAAAGCCAACGCACAGAACTTGTTGGGATACGGCGGACGAAGGCAATGCGTTTATTTTGGCAATGGGGGCTAATACGCACTGTTTAACGGAAACTCACCGCGATGCAAGACGTTTTGCAAAGGCCATGCGTACACTATTTAATGTCCCAAAAAATCGGGTGTGCGTATTAGAGAATGTTTATAAAGATGAATTTGTGCAAGCCCTAGAACGTCTGAGTGATAAGGTGAAAACGGATGACTTGGTGGTCATTTACTATTCAGGGCATGGTGCTAAAATTGGAGATAACAACAAAGACAACAAAGATGAAGTAGATGGACAGGATGAAGCCTTTGTTCCTTATGACGCTACAGAGCTAGGAATAAAATATCTGCTAAGGGATGACGATTTTTCCAAACTGATTGAAAAAATTCCGACCCAGCATATTCTGACTGTCATTGATGCGTGCTTTTCAGCATGAAGATGATATTGATGACAATTCAACGGGCCTTCTGAAGTTTTTGTGGTGGTGGCGGTGGATGAATTCCAATGTGGACAAACCGGTGATTACCCATGTTGGGGAACTTGACCCTGTGAAAGGTGTATTATTATCAGCGGCCGAAGAAGGTCAAAAAACCATAGAATTGCCGGGGCGCGGGGGACGATTTACCGTCTTTTTTTTGGATGAAAAATAACACGCCTATAGATTTGTTGGCTGTGTTTAAAAAAACACGCGACAGAGTTTGGAATGAGTCCAAAAAAGAACAAATGTCGGTGGCAAAGGGCGAAAAGGCCCTATTTGAAGGGATAAATAGTTTTATTGCTCGGAAAACAGAGAGTACAACGGATTGACGGAATAAACGGATTAAATTGACTGACTTGATAATTCGTATTTGACAATTCGATTATTGCGTTAACTTAACAATGTCATATTATCAGGAGTACTTCGCTCCCTTTGTACAAAAAAAACGGCGTGGCGTGATTTATCATTCGTTTCAGGCGAACCTTGTACAAAAAAAACGGCGTGGCGTGATTTCTCATTCGTTTCAGGCGAACCTGGTACGAAAAAACGGTTAAGTTCTCATTCGTTTCAGGCGAACCTTGTACAAAAAAAACGGCGTGGCGTGATTTATCATTCGTTTCAGGCGAACCTGGTACGAAAAAACGTTGTGAATTCTCAGGAGTACAAGGCGAACCTGGTACGAAAAAACTGCCTGATGATTGAAATGTGATCGAGGCAAAAGTTTGCTCCGCAAACTTTTGCCTCGATCATTGTCAAGTTAATTCGTTTGACTGACTTGATAATTCGTATTTGACAATTCGATTAATTCGTTAATAGGTTGTACTTAACCGATAGGCTTGATAAATGAGTACAGCGGATTGACGGTATAAACGGATTAGCTTTGTTCCGGTATAAATAGATTAAATTGACTGGCTTGATAATTTGTATTTGATAATTCGATTAATTCGTTAATTCGTTGTACTTAACCGATAGGCTTGACAAGGTAAAAATAAACATGCCAAATAAAAAACTCAATAAAAAAAATCAGAAGAAAATTGAAGCACTATACAACGAGTATAGGCCACTTTTCCTTGGTTTCCTTAAAAATAAACTTCACATTCCAAAGCAAGATGCCGAGGATTTGTTACAAGAGACTTTTGCCAAAGTAACGTCAAGTATTGACGATTTTCGTGGTGACGGTTCTGAAAAAAATTGGGTGTTCAAAATTGCTAAAAACACCGCCTTCAATTACCTCAAAGCACGCAAAACATTGCCTATTCCAAGTACTCTGAAAGGTGATGAAGAGCAGGATGAAGAAAATGATCCATTGGAAAATTTTCAAGCGTCATTTGAAGAGTTTGAAAGAATGGAAAAAACGCTTTGTATACAGCGAGGTATGGTGAAAGCATGGCTTCAATATGAACGGGATTACCCCCATGTACTTTGTCCCTTGCTTGTAATATTATCTGACGAAAACTGTCCTATAGAAGAAATAGCTAACATTATTCATCGGACTGTGCCTGAAACCAAGAAGCTTTTAGCGCAGTGCCGTAAAAAAATGAAGCGCTATAAAGACTTGGATGAATACGAGAATAGGCATGGACAAGAATCTTTGTGCGGGTTAATTATTCAATTAGCATACTTGGGTTGGACTGCCAAAGAGATCGGAGAGATTATCGGCAAATCCGAAGGAGCCGTACTTACCGCGGCAAGTCGATGCCGACAGAAGATGAAGCCTTACTTTAAACGTTGTAAGGACGATTGTTAGTTACAACTCACTTTTCGGTTTTTTTTCAATTCGGAGGATATTGTTATGTACACTAAAGACGACGAAGATTGGTTTAACCTATTGGGTGGTAAATCCGTACCCGATGCTGATCCCGAAACGGTTGAAGAAGCAATGGCACTCCGTGGTGCGTTGCGTGCGCTGCGTGAAGGGCAGCATCTACCCCCGCTGCCAGATACAACACCAAAGCGCGAACCGTGGAAATTTTCAGCGTGGCTACAGGAAGCCCCAGTGCGAGCTTATGCGATGGCATCAGTGTTAATTGTTGTTATGTTAATTCCAATATTTATCAAAATCGTTCCGTCACCTGAGGGAACAACGAAATCTTTTCCTTTTTTCTTAGAATTGATAACAACTGAACCTCAAAACACTGCCCAAAATATCCATAACGCGTTGCAAGCGCAAGGTATTGAAAGCACTCAAAAACAAGACGATAATATTTGGATACTGGATATTCAATTTGAACCATCTCAACATCCAGAACTGGCTGAGATTTTAGCGCATTATAATTTACAACTGTCATCGGACAAATTCAATCGTTTAATCGTAGAGATCAAACCGGATGAACACACAACAACGCCGTAGCTTTACCGCAAACAAAGGTTTAATTTTTGTCAGTACATTAGTGACCAGTATGGCAGCACCTGGGGCTCATGCTCAAATGGTACTTGACGGGACTTTAGGTTTTCGTGGTGCTTTAGACGGCCCCGATTACCAAATCGGTGCCAAACTCGGCCAACAACACGGTGGCAATTTATTCCACAGTTTTAGCGATTTCAATATTAGCACCGGTGAAAGTGCCACTTTCTCCGGGCCGAACAGTGTTCAAAATATCATCAGTCGAGTAACGGACGGCAATCCATCGCGTATTAATGGCATACTACGTTCCACAATCCCCAATGCCGATTTTTATTTCCTTAATCCTTATGGCATCCTATTTGGTGAAGGTGCCCAGTTAGATGTGCAAGGGAGTTTTCATGCCAGCACTGCGGATACGCTACGTCTCAGCGATGGTGGTGAATTTAATGCGCGTGAGCCAAGCCAGAGTTTGTTGACTGTCGCGCCAATTAGCGCGTTTGGTTTTTTAACCGACGCGCCAGCCGCTATCACGGTTCAAGATACTAAACTGTCTGTGCCGGAAAGGGAAACCTTGTCGCTTATTGGGGGTGATTTACGCATGGATGGTGATGAGGTACCCATTTATGATGATGAAGGCAAGCCAAGCTTGAAAATAGGACTTTCTGCCAGCTTCGGGCGGATCAATCTTGCCAGTGTTGCCTCACGCGCTGAAGTTATACCTACAGAAACGGGACTAAATTTAAGTGAAAATGCACAAGGTGGACTACTCACAGCTAATAACACAATAATGAATACGAGTGGCGAGGGTGGAGGTGCTATTTATATTCGCGCTGGGCAGTTTGTATTGGATAACAGCGTAGTGGAAGCGAATACAGTCGGCATAGAGAATGGAAAAATTATTGATATACGCGCTGGACAAGTCCAATTAAATAACAGTGTAATAGGTTCAGAAACTACTGGAACCGGAAATGCTGGTTTGATTAATATCGAAGCAGGGCAATTAAATATCACTGATGGCACGCAAATAGCTTCGCAGACTTTTGGAGTGGGTCAAGGAGGGGATATTCATATTAAGATTGCAGGAACTATCACGCTTTCGGATAGTCGTAACGCAGGCAGTTTAGCACTGATTGGTGCAATCTCAAATAGTCAGTTGAGCAATGCCGGAGATGCAGGTCATATTATAATTGAGGCAAGGCAAGTACACATTGCAGATGGTACCCAGATAACGACATCCATTTATGGAGGGGCTCAAGGGGGTAATATACGCATCAAGGCAACAGATAATATTATCCTTTCTGGTGAAAGAAGTGAAAATTTAAACAGTTCAATTAACACAGCGACAGAAAGTAATACTAATAATGCTGGTAATGCTGGCGCTATCGTATTAGAAGCGAATGAATTACGCCTAGAAGAAGGCTCGATAATATTTTCTCTGACGACTGGCTATCATCAAAGTGGAGATATCAAGATTCAGATAACCGATCGAATCACACTGTCTGGTGAAGGCAGTAGAGGTTTTGGCAGTTCTATTGCTTCAATTACTGTAGGTACAGACGAACAGACCGGAAATAGCAGTACAATTGAAATTAATGCTGACAAAATCCATCTTTCTAATGGCGCGCAGGTAAGTGTATCCAGCTTTGGAACAGGTCAAGGTGCTAATACATATATCACAGCAGATAGTGTGGTTCTATCAGGTACAAGTACATTCGGTCATCCCAGTGGTATTTTTTCAAAATCAAACTATAACTCTGACAATGCTGGAGACGGGGGAAGCATCGTATTAGAAGCAAGAGAAATAAATATAGCGGATAATGCACAGATTAGCACTGGAACTGAGGGGGGTGGCGAGGGAGGATATGTAGAATTACGAACACACGCTTTACACATGAATACAGGAGGCGTTATCTCCGCAAGTAGTAAAGGTCAGGGTCAAGCCGGGAATTTATCCCTGCATGTGGAAGACATGCTGCGTATGACGAATGGTTTTATAGAAACAGCAACCGCACATGCTAATGGAGGCAATATAGATATCATTTCATCAGGATATCTGTACTTAATTAAGAGTGCAATCAATACCGGTGTCTTCGCCGAAAAGGGTGATGGTGGTAATATCACCCTCACCCCTAAATTCATCGTGCTTGATAACAGCAAGATTATCGCACAGGCTTATGAAGGCCGAGGTGGCAATATCGACATCACAACCGCGGGTATTTATAATAACACGGCCCAAGGGCGGTTTGAATCGCCTCGAAGAAGATCTATAGATGCTTTATCACAACTAGGCATAGATGGTATCGTAACGATTAATACGCCCTATATCGACCCATTACAGGGGCTTCTCACCCTACCAGCCGGTTTTTTGGATGCCTCTAAATTGTTCAAAGAAGGTTGCACACCTCGCACCATCGGCAACACTTTTCTGAACAAAGGCCATCACAAAGTGGCCGCCAATAACCTAATGGATACCAGATGGGCCAGTTTTTACTTTGATAGCGACACGCCGAGTCCAACTGTCATGGAAAAGAGGCTTGCCAAAAACCTATTGGGTGAACAGGTTTCACTGACAAAACCGTTGTTTGGATGTGGTCAGGGTGACAATCTGGGGCGGATAGCCAAAAAATCCGTTCATAACGCATAAATCCTTGTAGTTATAGTTTGTTATCCTTTATTATAAACCCCTTATTATATACAATCCTTGTAGTTATTGATGAGCGTCAGCGGCAGTAGTATTTTAAAACTGCTGGGTATCGCCCCGGGAAAAGCCGATAAATACCAGTATCGTGCCGTTGTCCTGAAAGATACACATTTGGAACCGGATGTGGAAGGGTTGCCGATCTTTGAATCCGATGACGGGCGAATATTTTTGGAATTCCAAGGTTATTCTGATAGACTTATCCGCACCAGGCTGGCTGCTAAGATATTTCTTGGTTTTGTTTACAAGCACCTTGTGAGCGCCCGGTGATGGCGGGGATAGTCTACACCGATAAGGCTTACAAAACGGCGGCCTTGCCATTGCCGACATTTGTAGACAGTGACAATTGCTGTTTAAGTTTCTAAAGATGTCACAATCCCGATTAGAGATAATAGAGTAGTGCTGGTTGGTATTAATGGATTATCCAAGTCTTAAAATCGCTTAGTACAACGGATACGCGAAATAAACGGATAAAAAATCAATGGATAAAAACCAAGTTCGCCCTTGATTATCTTGTTATTTATCGTAAATATCGAGGTTGAACTTAGAAACGTTGAAGTTGCATGACGATAATAAATGGAAGATAGCCCTATCCGGCAATGAAGCGTATCCGTTGTACTTAACTGTCTGTGAAAATGGGAATGCGCCCGTTCATCCCAAATCCAAATAACTATAGTTTTTCAGAAAAATAAACGAAACGGATGCTATCCCTTCTTAGGGATAGTATCCGTTAACTTTGAGGAATTTCCAAGCCTAGGGCTAAAGCCCAAGGCTAAAAGCGAAAGTCGGCTAAAGCCTAATGGCACGATAGCCAGGGGCAACGCCCCTGGAACTTATTTCCTATCGTGCGTGCCATTAGGCTAAAGTCTACTGATAAAATGGATTGAGTCACCTTTAGGTGACTTTCGCTTTTAGCCTTGGGCTTTAGCCAGAGGCTGGTTGGCTTGTGGAAGCTGAGTGCGTAACATGAGTTAATTATATGAACATCTATAGGAAGGGTAAAAAATGATAAATCCAAAATCACACGATTCACTGTTCAAATGGCTGATAACCGCTTTTACCAGGGAATTTTTTCAACATTATTTTCCCGATATTAAGATAGGAGAATATACATTTATTGACAAGGAATTCATCAGCAAATACGAGAACCTGAAGGAGAGCCTGAAAGATGACTTGTTTCTGGCAATGGAAGTTGAAACCGACGGCATATTCCGGGAAGTTGTTATCCAAATCGAGCATCAGAGTGAAAAAGAAGATGTTTCAGAACGTGTATACGAATATTCATGTTATGCTTGGCTGTTGAAAAAGAAACCAGTCTGGAGCATTGTGATTTACACAGATGATGCAGTCTGGCGGAAGCCGGTTACGGATCGGTTCTGGTACGCCTTTGACAGCCACAACGGAAAGCAGTATCATCATTTTGATGTCATCAAAGTGAAAGCGGAAAAGAGTGGCTTTCTTATCAGAAAGCATTCTCTGATGTGCAAATTGCTGGCACTCAAAGCTGATGATAGGAAAACCGATCCTGATGAACTCATTTTTGAAATATACCGGGCTGCGGCTTTCATGAAAGATGAACTGACCAATGAGCAATTGCTCCTGATTGACCAATGGGTCAGCTTTTACAAAAAAGTCTCCGAACAGAGGCTTGATAAGATTAAAAAGGAGATAAAGATGGACTTTATAGAAACCACAATCAGCGAACATATTTATAATCAGGGATGGATTAAAGGTGAAGTCGAAGGCAAAGCCGAAGGCCGAAAAGAGACGGCAATAACCATGCTTAAATAGGGTTAAATGTGGAAATCATCACTCAGGCAACCGGTTTCACTGAAGCAGAAATAAAACAACCGACAGCTTCGTCAGACAACTGACGGCTTCCAACTTAGCCTAGCCCGCGACATTTTTTTAAGAAGATACCCCCGCCAACAAGCGGGAAAACATGAATGCGCTCGCTTTGTCTGACAATAACTACAAGGATTGTTTTTTATATTCGAGGTTAACGTTTTTGCGCGCAAAAACGTTAACCTCGAATGGATTTATAAAAAAGGTTGATGAGAACGTTTTTTTGTTGGACTCGCGCCAAACAAACCTTCAAGGTTTGCCAAACCTTCAAGGTTTTTACCAGGTTTGCCAAACTTTTCTGGAGGAGTATATAGAAGGAGTTATTATGCGAACAATATATCTTGTTATCTTCACTGCTAACATGCCAGCTGCCCCACAGACGCAACGCGATGCGTTAGTACAGGCGAAGCACTATTGCCAACAGAAAGGCATTGAAAACCACCGAATAGCAGCCCAAACACTCACCGGCGACACCCTGCTCCAAGCCGCTGAAAATTATCAACATTCTGGACATTATCAAGAATCGATAGCCGTGCTATGCATTGCGCTGGAAAATACCTCAGCCGATGAAGCTCTCCGCAAAACTTTTTTTTTATAAACATGTCAGCAACGGTAAACTATCAAAAGCACAAGCCCTGCGACAAGCACAATTGGAGATCATGAAAAATACCGCATTAAATAGGGTAGCTCATTATGAACATCCCTATTTTTGGGCTGCTTTTATTTTGATTGGAAATTGGCTTAACTGAAATCGTGCAAGGTTCGCCTGAAACGAATGATGAATCATTCCTCTTTTTGGGATGAAACGAATTTATGAATAGCTATTATATCAGGAGTACAAGGCGAACCTTGTACAAAAAAAACGGCGTTATTTATCAGGAGTACAAGGCGAACCTTGTACGAAAAAACGGCCTGATGATTAAAGTTATACTACCACAATGAACAACCCAGCAACTATCAGATTTACCAGTTACGAAAAAATCGCAGACACTTTCAGCAATTGGCAAATAGATGAAGCGGGATATCGATTGCTTGAAAAGACACAGTGGGTTGTGACTGAAAAAGTTCACGGTGCTAATTTCTGCTTTATCACCGATGGCGAAGTGATTCAATCTGCTAAGCGGAAACGGCTATTAGCAGAAGGTGAAACCTTTTTTCATCACCAACTCGTGCTGAATAAACTTCAGGACAAAATCCAGCACGCCTTTTTTCTGGTAAAACAGACGCAGCCTGACGTGAACTATATAGCCATTTATGGCGAATTGTTTGGCGGTGGCTATCCGCATCCCGATGTTGAGGCGGATACCACCGTCCAACCTATCCAAACTGGGGTTTCTTATTCGCCCACTATCGAATTCTATGCCTTTGATATTGCTGTTGAATACGACAACCATCAAGCAGTGACTCGCCACTATTTGGATTATGAACAAGCCCAGTCCATTTTCCAACAAACCGATATTTTCTACGCGGTGCCACTTTTGGTGAGCACTTGGAACGAAGCTTGCGCTTATCCGGTGGGCTTTGATTCAACAATACCAGCTTTGTTGGGCTTGCCGCCTTTGCCAGACAAAAATCCCGCCGAAGGTATCGTGATTAAACCGGTTACGTCAATTGCTCTGGACACCAACAGCGTTTGCGTGAGGCCGATTCTGAAAAAGAAAATTGCCGAATTTGCCGAAGATAAACGATTTTATCAATCACAAAAGTGGCCGCCT
>QNER01000146.1 GCA_003646175.1 Candidatus Parabeggiatoa sp. nov. 1 | reverse complement strand
TATAAAAAAGGATTAGATTGTGCATTAAAGGGCGGTTTTTGTTTATTGTTTTAGGTATAACTACAAGGATTACTTATAAAAAAGGATTAGATTGTGCATTAAAGGGCGGTTTTTGTTTATTGTAAATATATGACAAATATTCTAGTTTAAAACCCATTTTAAAAAATGAAAATCCTTTTTTATAAGCAATCCTTGTAGTTATAGCAGCAGGTTTATCCTTTTTTATAAGTAATCCTTGTAGTTATAGCAGGTTTATTTTTTTATAAGCAATCGTTTTCTTAAAAGGTGTTTAAATGGTTTGAAGCCAACCCACGAGAATGACGAACTGATATTGGCAGACGAGGATAACGAAATCCCCCCAAGCCCCCAAGGCTCAAAGGGGGGAACTGAAAAGGGGGGGACTGAATCGTTTGTCAATTCTACAGCCACCACTTGGAAAGTGATGATCGTTGATGATGACATTGAAATTCACAAAGCAATACAATTCGTTTTGGGGGAATTTGTTTTTCAGGGCAAACCCTTAACTTTGCTCTCTGCCTATTCAGGTACACAAGCCCAGTCCTTACTGAAGACACATCCTGACACCGCTCTCCTCTTTTTAGATGTGGTGATGGAAGACAATCATTCGGGCTTACGGCTTGTCAAGTATATTCGTGGCACGTTACGAAATCATCTCGTGCGTATCATTCTCCACACAGGGCAACCCGGAAAGGCACCAGAAGAAGCCGTTATCAAGGACTATGATATCAATGATTATAAGCTAAAATCCGAGATGACGCAGAGCAAAATGTTTGTCACAACGATGGCTGGATTAAGAGCTTATCGTGATTTAATCGCATTGGAAACGAGTCAAGTGGCACTGAAACAGAAAAATGTGCAACTGCAAAAAGAGATCACTGAGCGTCAGCGAGCCGAACAGGAACTGCGAAAACACCGTGTTCACTTAGAAGAGTTAGTGGCTAAACGCACGGATGAACTGGCAAAAGCGAATGTGCAATTGCAACAAGATATCATCAAGCGCAAGCTGGTAGAAGAAGAACTGCGCAAATTTGCCCGTGCTGTTGAACAAAGTGCTAATGTTATTATCATAGCCTCTCTCAGTGGTACCATGGAATTTGTTAATTCCGCTTTTTCCATGATCACGGGTTACTCTTCTGCCGAGGCTATCGGTAATAATCCTCGCCTATTAAGCTCTGGAAAACACTCTCCTGAGTTTTATAAAACATTATGGGCTACCCTTGGTGGTGGAAAAGTCTGGCAAGGTGAATTACTCAATAAACACAAGAATGGCGATTTATACTGGGTATTGGCAACCCTTTCTCCCATCAAAGATAAAGCGGGTAAAACCACCCATTATCTTGCGATAGAAGAAGATATCACTGAACGCAAACAAGCGGAAGAGGAATTGAGAAAGAGTAAAGAATTAGCAGAGTCTGCTAACCGTGCTAAAAGTGCCTTTCTCGCCAACATGAGCCATGAACTCCGCACCCCGTTGAATGGAATTTTAGGTTACACCCAAATTTTCAAATTGGACAAAAGTTTAACGGCGCAACAAACCGAGGGCATACAAATCATTCACCGCTGTGGCGAACACTTGTTGATGTTAATTAATGATATTTTGGATTTATCCAAAATTGAAGCCGGTAAATTTGAATTGACTCGGACAGAATTTCGTTTGCCTGAATTTTTAACAGACATTACAAATTTATTTGGAATGCGAGCCGAACAAAAAGGCATTGAGTTTGTTCATGAATTTTTGTCTCAATTACCCGCCACCGTCCATGCCGATGAAAAGAGATTACGGCAAGCCTTGCTCAATTTATTGAGTAACGCCATTAAGTTTACTCACCAAGGGCAAGTTACTTTTAAAGTGCAACACACTCCTACCCCCTCTATCGCTGGGAATCAAGGGCTTACCCCCTCTATCGATGGCAATCAGGCTACGATTCGCTTTGATGTGGAAGATTCAGGTGAAGGGATAGCAGCCGAACATCTTGAAAAAATTTTCTTGCCCTTTCAACAAGTGAGTGAGAATGAGCATAATCGCTACACTGAAGGGACAGGGTTAGGATTGTCTATTACCAAAAAATTGGTAGAAATGATGGGCGGACAACTGTGTGTCCAAAGTACATTCGGCATGGGTAGCCACTTTTGGTTTGAAATACAGGTACATTATTCCCAAGCAGCCTTATACGAAAGCCTCACACCTAAGTTGGCTATCATTGGTTTTAAGATGAAAGCTGAAAGGGAAAAGGGGAACGATCCAAGGGGGGATTTCAGAATTTTAGTGGTGGATGACAAATGGGAAAACCGCGTATTCTTAAAAAATCTACTCATACCTTTAGGTTTCAAGGTGTTAGAAGCGCAAGATGGACAAGAAGCCCTGACAAAGGCTGATGATTTTCACCCAGATGCGATTATCATGGATTTAAAAATGCCGGTGATGGATGGTTTAGAATGTACCCGACGCTTACGCCAAGATGCTCGCTTTCAAAAAACCGTCATCATTGCCCTATCAGCCAATGTGTTTGACTATCAACCACAGGACGGTTTGGAAGCCGGCTGCGATGCTTTTCTCACTAAACCCTTAGACATAGACACATTTTTACAAGAGTTAGCAAAGCATTGTCCACTTTCGTTAATTTACGAAACACCCCAAAGTGAGAACTCACAGACAACGGCACTGTCTCCAGCTGAGATTATTCCTCCGACGGTGGAACAAATCAAGATATTGTTGAATTTTGCCAAAATGGGCGATGTAGAAGCGGTGATAGACTTCGCTACCGCACTTTTAGAAAATGATCCTCTTTTACAACCATTTATCCAAAAAGTCTGTCAATTAGCCAATGATTTTAGGCTCAAACAAGTCAAAGAGTTGTTGGAACAGTATCTTCAGCGAATTTAACTGATAACAAGTACAACGCATTGAAGGATGTTGCGGATTTTCTTATTATTATCAATCACAATCCGTCACATCCGGAAACAAGTTGTACTCTATTTCTTATCAATTACGGATTTTTTGAGAACTGATAACTGGAAACTGAAATGTTGAAACGCTTTTTCATAACATCCCTGCTCTTTATGTTACCGGTATTTGCTATCGGTACTGCAATTTATTACGGAGAAATCCAAAATGAAAGAACCATTTTGGAAATTCAAGCGGTTGAACGTTTAAAAGGGCAAAATGAACAAATTGTGAACGAATTCACCTATATTGTGTCAGATTTGATGTTTTTGGCCCAACAGCATGAATTACAAGTTTTTTTTGATAGTGATACCAAACAGCAACGAGAGATTTTGGCAACCGAATATCGCTTGTTTGCTGCCCAAAAAAAGCTTTATGATCAAATCCGTTTTTTGGATGAAACCGGGATGGAAATCGCTCGCGCTAACTTTAACGCGGGTAATCCCTCTATCGCTCCAGCCGAAAAACTGCAAAATAAAGGAAAACGATACTATTTTCGGGATGCCTTGGTATTGGAACGAGGTGAAATCTTTGTATCACCGTTTGATCTGAATATGGAGAAAGGACAAATAGAATGTCCTTTGAAACCAATGATTCGATTTGGTACACCCGTATTTGATCGCACTGGACAGAAGCGGGGTATCGTATTGCTCAATTACCTTGGTACACGATTGCTGAAGAAATTGGACGAAAGGGCGGTTAACGCCTCTAGTGATAGCATGCTTCTGAATGCAAAAGGATTCTGGCTAAAGGGAACCGCACCGGCAGATGAATGGGGATTTATGTATCCGGATGGCGGTAATAAAACCTTTGGAAATAGCTTTCCTGAAGAATGGCAGCAAATCATTAAAGCAGAATCGGGCCAGTTTTATACCAGCAAGGGTTTATTCACCTTTATTACCCTCTATCCTCTGTTGGAAGGTCAAAAATCCAGCACTGGCGCGCAACACGCATTCTCTCCCAGCCTAGCGAAACTGGGTACTCAAGAGTATTACTGGAAAATTGTATCTCATGTACCGCCATCGACATTACAGGCAAAATCACATCAGACTTTAAGCAACATAGCAATACCATTTATGGCACTGGTATTGTTAATTTTGGTGATTTCTGCATTTTTGACGAGAGCCCGTATCATACATGTTAATGCAGAAGCTGCCTTGCGGGAAAGTGAGGAACGATTTAAGGCTATTGTTGCTGCTATTCCGATTCCTATGGCTATCACTCGTCTTTCTGATCAGGCATTCCTGTATGCCAATGAACACTATGGTCAGTGTTTCAACATTCCGCCTGAACAGTTGGTTGGTTATACCTCCCAGACTTTCTACAATCAGGAGGATAAGCTGCGATTGTTGGAAGAATTTCAAAAATATGGCTATGTCCATAATTTTGAACTTCAAGCTAAACAGGTTGGGGGAAAACTTTTTTGGGTAATGGTATCGATGCGCCCTATGACTTTCAACGGTGAACCGGCTATGATTGGGGTGGCTTATGACATCACCGAGCGCAAACTGGCTGAAGAAAAAATTCAACAGCAACATGAATTTCTGCAACATGTCATAGATTCGCTTGATCATCCTTTCTATGTCATCAATACCAACAACTACCAGATCGGTGTCGCTAATGCAGCCACACGCGCACTGGGTATGCGGCCTGGCGTAACATGCCATGCGTTAACGCATAAAAGAAGTGAACCTTGCACCGGTACAAACGATCCTTGTCCGCTTAAACAAGTTAAGAACACTAAAAAACCGTTCATTGTGGAACATATCCATTTTGATATTAAGGGCAACCCCAGAAATGTCGAAGTACATGGTTTTCCGATTACCGATCGTGCGGGCAATGTTACCCAGATGATTGAATATTCTCTGGACATCACCGAGCGCAAGCGGGCCGAAAAACAACTTCACCTGCAAAATGAAGAACTCCAAGCTCAAAATGAACAACTTGATGCCTTTGCCCATCAATTGGAAGAACTACAGCAAGAAAAACTGTATCAACTTAACAAAGCTTATGAACGCTTTGTGCCTCGTGAATTTTTAGGTTTGTTAGATAAGCAAAGCATTCTTGATGTGCAATTAGGTGATCAAGTTGAAAAAGAAATAACGATTTTATTTTCTGATATTCGGGGATTTACCCATATTTCGGAAAAAATGACCCCGCAGGATAACTTTAAGTTTATCAATACCTACTTAGGCCTCATGGAGCCTATTATTCACCAACATCATGGATTTATTGACAAATATATCGGTGATGCTATCATGGCATTGTTTCCCACCAATGCGGATGACGCTGTCAGTGGGGCGATTGCTATGTTGAAAAAGCTCAGGCAATTTAATAACAAAATTGTACAACAAGCAGAGCAACCGGCGATTCAAATTGGCATTGGGCTCAACACGGGTTTATTAATGCTCGGCACTGTAGGTGGTCAAAATCGCATGGATGGCACTGTTATTTCTGATGCGGTTAATTTAGCTTCTCGTGTCGAGGGCTTAACAAAAACTTATGGCACTTCTCTGTTGATCACAGAACCAACTTACCAGAAATTAATAGAACCCTCGCAATATAACATTCGCGTGATTGACCGTGTTACAGTCAGAGGAAAAACCGAACCTGTGACGATTTATGACGTTTTTGATGCAGAACCACCGATTACGATTGAACTCAAATCAACAACATTACATGATTTTGAACAAGGTTTTAGGTGCTTTCATAATGAGCAATTTGAGGAGGCACAAGGTTTTTTTGAAAAAGTGTTGGAAATCAACCACAATGATAAAGCGGCGCAGGTTTATTTAGAAAATTGTCGGACAGTGTTAAACATGACGATGCCTGAAAAACCTAGAATCCTGATTGTGGATGATCTGCCTCTCAATGCGACTGTATTATCGAATTTCTTAAACACTAAACACTTTGAAGTATTCGTTGCAAAAGAGGGGGTAACAGCGCTAGAAATGGTTAAGTCTAAGTATCCACATTTAATTTTGTTAGATGTGATGATGCCGGGCATAGATGGGTTTGAAACCTGTAGGCGACTGAAAGCAGATGTCAAAACTCAGGATATTCCAGTGATTTTTATAACCGCTTTGTCAGAGACAGTGAATAAAATCAAAGGGTTTGAGTTAGGTGCGGTGGATTACATTACTAAACCCTTTCAGCGGGAAGAAGTCTTGTCACGAATTAAGACTCACTTAAGTGTCCATCATTTACAACAACAAGTCCAAGCAAAAAATGTCGAATTAGAAATTCACAATTTGCAACTCAAGGAAAGAATTAAAACGTTGACCATGCAAACCAAGTTTGTTTGATAGCATCTAACGCGGCTCCCAATCCGATTTTCCCAAAAAATAGGATTTCTTTGACACGAGTGCGGCTCCCAATCCGATTTTTCCAAAAAAGCGGATTTATTTGACACGAACGGCTCCCAATCCGATTTTTCCCCAAAATCGGATTTCTTTGACACGAGCGCTCCCAATCCGATTTTTCCCTAAAATCGGATTTCTTTGACACGAGTGTGGCTCCCAATCCGATTTTTCCCCAAAATCGGATTTCTTTGACACGAGTTGTGATAAATCCGATTTTTCCCCAAAATCGGATTTCTTTGACAAAAAAAAGTAACTGATAATTGATTATGAACAACAATGACAAATCGACATCGGCTAATGAGAATGAATTGGCGGATGAAGACGACGATCTGATATTGGCTGACGAGAATGACGGCCCAACCTTGGCTAATGATGACAATCTAACCTTGGCTAATGAGAATGACAATCAACAAGTGGTTGTCAATTCTGCAGTCACCGCTTGGAAAGTGATGATTGTCGATGATGAGGCCGAAATTCACCAAGTCATACAATTACTTTTAGGACAATTTGTCTTTCAGGGCAAACCCTTAACTTTTCTGTCAGGCTATTCAGGCGAACAAGCTAAGTCCTTACTGAAAGCACACCCTGACACCGCTCTCCTCTTTTTGGATGTGGTAATGGAAGACAATCATTCGGGTTTACAGCTGGTTAAGTATATTCGTGGCACGTTACGAAATTCGCTAGTGCGTATCATTATCCACACTGGACAGTCCGGGGAAGCCCCCGAAGAAGCTGTTATCAAAGACTATGATATCAATGATTATAAGCTCAAATCCGAAATGACGCAGCGCAAAATGTTTGTCACAACAATGGCTGGGTTAAGAGCCTATCGTGATTTAATCACATTAGAGGCGAGCCAAGTGGCACTGAAACATAAGAATGTGCAACTGCAAGAAGAGAGCACTGAGCGTCTGCAAGCCGAACATGAATTGCGAAAACACCGTGTTCACCTAGAAGAGTTAGTGGCTGAGCGCACTGAGGAACTGGCAAAAGTGAATGTGCGGTTGCAGCAATACATTATCAATCGCAAGCAAGTAGAAGAAGAACTACGCAAATTTGCTCGTGCTGTTGAACAAAGTGCTAATGTTATTGTCATAACCTCTCTCAGTGGTACCATTGAATTTGTTAATCCGGCTTTTTCCATGATCACGGGTTACTCTTCTGCCGAGGCTATCGGTAATAATCCTCGCCTCTTAAGCTCTGGAAAACACTCTCCTGAGTTTTATAAAACATTATGGGCTACTCTTGGTAGTGGAAAAGTCTGGCAAGGTGAGTTACTCAATAAACACAAAAATGGTGGGTTATACTGGGTATTGGCAACTCTCTCTCCAATCAAAGATAAAGCGGGTAAACCCACCCATTATCTGGCGATAGAAGAAGATATCACTGAACGCAAACAAGCGGAAGATGATTTGAGAAAGAGTAAAGAATTAGCAGAGTCTGCTAATCGCGCTAAAACGGCTTTTCTCGCCAATATGAGCCATGAACTCCGCACCCCGTTGAATGGCATTTTAGGTTACACCCAAATTTTAAACCTTGATAAAGGCTTAACGGTTCAACAAACCGAGGGCATACAAATCATTCACCGCTGTGGCGAACATTTGTTGATGTTGATTAATGATATTTTAGATTTATCTAAAATTGAAGCGGGTAAATTTGAACTGATTCAGGCCGAGTTTATGTTGCCGGTATTGTTAAAAGATATGGTGGATTTATTTGGAATACGGGCAGAACAAAAAGGCATTGAGTTTGTTTATGAAGCACTGTCTGAATTACCTAATGCTGTCTATGCCGATGAAAAGAGATTACGGCAAGTTTTGCTCAATTTATTGAGTAATGCTATTAAGTTTACTCACCAAGGACAAGTCACTTTTAAAGTGCAACACACCCCAACTCCCTCTGTCGATGACTCTGATGGTGAAGAAACTCAGGGTGCAATTCGTTTTGAGGTGGAAGATTCTGGCGAAGGTATAGCAGCCGAACATTTGGCTGCGATTTTTTTACCCTTTCAACAAGTGAGTAAGCCGAATAGTCAAATTGAAGGCACTGGATTAGGGTTGCCCATTAGCAAAAAAATTGTAGAAATGATGGGTGGGCAATTGCTTGTACAAAGTACGCTCGGCATTGGTAGCCACTTTTGGTTTGAAATACCATTGTATTCTTCGTTCCAAGCAGCCTCGCACGAAAGTCCCACACCTAAGCCGGTTATCATTGGTTTTAACGTGAAAGAAGATAGAGAAAAGGAGAACCGGGAGGATTTCATCATTTTAGTGGTAGACGACAAATGGGAAAACCGCGTACTTTTAACAAATTTACTGATACCTTTAGGTTTCAAGGCGTTAGAAGCGGAAAATGGTCAAGACGCGCTAACAAAGGCTGATGAATTTCAGCCTGATGCGATTATCATGGACTTAAAAATGCCGGTAATGGATGGTTTAGAATGCACTCGACACTTACGGCAAGACTCTCGTTTTCAAAAAACAGTCATTATTGCTCTGTCGGCTAATGTGTTTGACTATCAACCACAGGATGGTTTAGAGGCCGGCTGCAATGCATTTCTCACTAAACCCATAGACTTGGACATATTTTTACAAGAGTTAGCAACGCATTGTTCACTTTCGTTAATTTACGAAACACCCAAAAGTGAGACATCACCGGCACCGCCGGCCGATATTATTCCGCCACCGGTGGAACAAATCGAGGCATTATTGAATTTAGCCAAAATGGGCGACGTAGATGCGGTGATAGAAGAAGCAGAGGTTTTGTTAAAAAGTGAGCCTCATTTACAACCATTTACCCAAGAAGTCTGTCAATTAGCCCATGATTTTAGGCTCAAAAAACTCAAAAACTTTTTGGAACAATATCTTTCACCGACTTGACGGATGCTATCCCTTCGAGGGATAGTATCCGTTTGGGTCAATGCCATTAAGTTAAGGGCAACCATAAAGGATTGCCCCTACCTTCAATGACGGCTCAAAGGGGCAATCCCTTGTGGTTGTCCTCGCTGAAAAGCTTAACTTAATGGCAGTGATCCGTTTGGGTGGGATGAACGCTGATTTGACGGATACTATCCCTTTGAGGGATAGCATCCGTTTGGGCAAGTTCACCTACTTGACGGATAAGAATATTTTACGGATAAGATACCTAAAAACAATGCCATTAACTTAAGGGCTTGCGCGGGGGATTGCCCCTACGAACCAGAGCAAAATGTAGGGGCAATCCTTTATGGTTGCCCTTTCGAGGTGGCATTGATTTTTCAGAAGGGATAGCATCCGTTTGGGCAAACCTACTTGACGGTTCTGATTTGACGGATACTATCCCATCGAGGTATAGCATCCGTTTGGGTGGAAAATTCCCAATTCCCCAAGTGGTATGGAGATTGGGACTACCCATAAAAATTGAGGTCACACACACCCTTACAAAGTGTCACTCTGTGCACTCTGTATAAAAAGGTTTTTTAATGAAACAAGTACATCACATTCAATACGGTGAAACGACTATCGAATATGAATTGTATTTTGCCCAACGCAAAACACTCGTTATTGAAGTACACTCTGATCTCAAAATTACCGTCAAAGCCCCCATCGGTACCGTTTTAGAATATATTAACGCCTTCGTAAAAAAACATACGCGTTGGATTCTAAAAAAACAACGTGCATTTAAAACTTGCGATCCTAAACAACCCCCAAAGCAATATGTCAATGGCGAGAGGCATTATTATTTAGGTTGTCAATATTGTTTAAAAGTGATAGTCGGGGAAAAAAAGAGCGTCACGCTCAAAGGCGATGACTTATGGGTAACAGTCAATAATCCCCAAGACACTGCTATCGTCAAAAAACAACTGGATAACTGGTATCGCAACCAAGCAAAGCAGGTTTTTACAGAACAATTAACTGTCTGTCATCGTCAAGTGAGCTACTTAGGGATTGATTTGCCCGTCCTACATATTCGGAAAATGAAAAAACGTTGGGGTAGTTGTAGTCAAACGGGTAAAATTTTATTAAATACCAGTCTCATCAAAGCACCTATAACCAATATTGATTATGTCATCACCCATGAACTTTGCCATCTTAAAGTCTTTAATCATTGTCGGGCTTTTTATGACTTATTAAGCCTTGTTATGCCTGACTGGGAAACCAGAAAAGCACGATTAAATCGTTTGAATATTTTAGACGAGTAATCATGCAAAATTATAATGGCAGCATAGGTGTTCGGGATTTTAAAATTTCTCATTTAATGATGAATGGTGAATGGTGAATGATGAATGGTGAATGATGAATGGTGAATGATTAATGGTGAACGGATAATTAGATTTCAAAAATTATTATTGCCGTTCAAGTTAATGTTGTCAAAATAAATTCATCTTAAACATTTTATTTTAATTAAAAATCAGTAAGTTACAATAATTCATAACACCTATTGAGAATAGCATATAATAAGTTATTGATACACAACATTTTTTTAAATCAATGAATTGAATGATGTGGTAAGGAAAGTGGAATGTTGGGATATTACCAAAAAAGCAGCCGCGTTTATACGGGAAAAGCATGGTGGAACGCGATTAGCAGTGAGAGGATATTTTCTTCGCTCGCAGCCTTTGAATGATTGGTTAGATATGACATTGGTAGCGATTGATTTACCATAAAAAGATCGCCGGGCGATATGGTGTGTTTTGGACGATAGGTTTAAAAATTATGGTATCTATTTGCTTTTTTCTGGCTATCCACGTAAACCGCGACTGGATAGTATCTGTTGTCAAGTGTTGTAACTGTGACGGATACTATCCCAAAAAGGGATAGCATCCGTTAAAAGTGTCGAATCGATCATTGAAAGCCGTTTTTCCGATAAATTGGCGGAGCCGAGCCTTATCGATAGAGTAACGGTACCACAAAAACGGTCAACAACGCTGAACTCGTTGCCCCAAAAATTAAGCTGATCGCCAATCCCCCAAACACCGGATCAGGTACCATGATAGCTGTGCCAAGCACAATAGCCAAGGTTGTTAATAAAATCGGTTGTAAGCGTAATGCGCCCGCTTCGCGTACTGACTGTTCTCGTGTCCAACCTTGTTGTTGATGTTCTCTTGCAAAATCAACAATTAACAGTGAGTTTCTGACGACAATACCCGCGAGTGCAATGACACCAATCATGGATGCCGCTGAGAAAGTTTGTCCTAATAACCAATGTCCGGGTAATACGCCAATGAATTCCAACTGTATTGAAACTATTACTAAAAAGGGGATCGTAGAAGAGTGATAATATGCGACTAATAACAGATATATGCCTATCAAAGCTAAACCCATTGCCATGCCCGTGTTACG
>QNER01000145.1 GCA_003646175.1 Candidatus Parabeggiatoa sp. nov. 1 | reverse complement strand
TGTGCGCGACAAGCCGGGACTTTGAGCGCATGTCGTCCAAAAGTGCTGCCATTGGTAAAGGTGCAAAGTAAACGGGGTTATTTTAATGAACACCCCACAGCATTGATGACAGCAGCGCCCAACATGCGTTGCTTAGTGCCTACATCCGGCAATACGATCCTTTCCAATAGTTCTATGAATCAGGCACACCAATCGATGCGCTGGCAAAACTCATAGATATAAATTATATTGATAGCATCAGCCTTGACCAAAATTATTGATGGTAGGGATCGTTGCCTTGACTTAATCCCCAAATTTCACGAGTTAAAATCCTTGAGTCTTATGGTGATGATAACCAATCAATGCACTTAAGTTAAAAGGGATAAAAGTTTTTATTCTATAGATATTCAGATAATTATTTAGTCCCCTTTAGGGGACTTTCGCTTTCAGACAAACGCAGTAACGAGCGGAGCGAGATAACTGCTTTAGCTGTTGGCTGTTTTGAAATTATTTACCTGAAAATCTATAGGATACCTGCAACATTCCGAAAAAATATTCATAATGCGCAGTTTAATCAGTTTAGGCATCCTCATATTATTTTTCAATAAAATCATTGATTTATTGAAATATATTTACCACCCCGTTGCGCCCTTGTTTTCCCGCCTAAGTGCGGTTATCCATCGTTACCATCCTTGCCGCTTGTGTCTGCGCTGCTGTGTGCATTTGCGAAAATCTTGGCACTCTTGGCAAGCGCGTTTGCTTCGATGGCTTCCTTTTTGGCGAAGGCTCGCCATTAATATGGTTGTTGGGTTACTCATTTTGCTGTTTTTACAGTTTGTAGTGCCTGAGAGTCGTTTTATGCACGAAGCGGAGGATTTGGGCATTGATTGGGTGATGAAAATGCGTCGTGACACGGCCCCGGTTAAAGAGGCGCCCCCGTTTGTGTTGCTGGATATTGACGAAGAGACTTATCAAACGTGGCAAGAACCTTTTTTAACGCCCCGTGATAAGTTGTTAAAATTGCTTGAATTTGCGGTAGACGGACAACCTCAAATGATTATTGTGGATATCGATTTAAGTTATCCTTCTAATCATCCAAACAAAGAATCTTTGCTTAAACATGATCAATATTTATATGACTTTTTTGCTCAGTATGAGGCTAACTACTGTTTTAAAACAAGGTGTCCACATATCTTATTAGCACGTAGTTTTAAGCCGCCCCAATCTAAGGATAATTATTTTGAACAACGCTTATCTTTTTTAGAGGCCGCCGTCAAAAATTCTCAACACATTCACTGGGCCTCCACGTTGTTTGATTTAGAACGAGACAATGTACTACGACGCTGGCGTTTGTGGGAAATCACTTGTACCAAAAATCAACCGGCCGTTATTCCGTCAATACAATTACTGGCGGTGGCTTTGGTCAAAAATCCAACGGCGGGCACTCTCCAAATCACATCAAAAATCAACGAGATAAAACCCACCGATTGTAGGAAGGCAAACACGATGACATCGACGGGGCATTTTTTACTGGGTGATTTAAAAATACACTTTTCTCCCACTCGTCTACATCGGCGCATTGTTTACAATATTTCTGGGGATGATGTAATTTCTCGAAAGGGTGTAAGACGTCCCAACATTTCTTGGAAAGGCAAAGAGTATTCTATTCTTTCTATTCGAGAAGTCCATAAAATAACTGATAATAATCAACCGATAGATAACGAGTTTTTACAGGGCAGTATTACTGTTATTGGTGGCAGCTATATGAACAGCCGCGATATTTACGCCACCCCTATTGGGCGAATGCCAGGAACAATGGTCATCATTAACGCGATTCATTCCCTGTTACAATACGGTGAGTTAAAAACACTCTCCTTATCGGAGATGCTATTGATACAAACGGCTTTTATTTTGGTGATAAGTTTGGTGTTTGCTTACTTTAAAAACGTCTTCTTTGGAAACGTGATATCGGTTGTTCTGATTATTATTTTGATGGTTCCATTCAGTTTGTGGCTATTTGAATATGGGGTATGGCTCAATTTTGCTATTACCTTGCTTATATTGGAACTGTTCCAAAAGGCTATTGAGGCAACTCCAAAAAATTAATAGACCACCAATGGGGCAACTAACTGCAAGGGATTGCCCCTATATGCCGATTGGATGGGCAATCGCACTTGAACCCATTTTCTTGATAATTGAAGGGTAGCAAACTGGTATATTATTTGGGAGTTGCCTGATAAGAGAACAATTAGTTAATCAGATTCGTTCTCAACGGGCAAATCAGAGAATTTGACAAAAAGAGTGAGTGCCTGAACGAAAAGTGGTTTTAGAAATCAACTGAGTCCAAGTGATATAACGAAATATCAGGATTGATAGGATTATAGGATTTACCTGATTTATTCAAAAACGTTAACGAATAAAAAATATGCCAAGAAGAATTACTTGATAAATGGAATGAACTCAACGGTTAAAACGCCGATAATAACTATCGACTTCACTTAACGATGGAGGAGGCATTTGAGTTATATTTAACCTCTTTGCTCAATAGCCGCGACGTTTTTTGGCGTTTGAAAGCGTTCCGTTATTTTCGGCAGGTTGCCATTGATCCATTAGGCGGATTGTATTGCCCAGAAGGTGAAGATATTTCCCCAACCAAAATATTGGATTATATTGAACAGAATTAAAAGAAGCTTGAGTACAACGAATTGGCGAAATCAACGAATAAACTCACTCAATATCATGGAATCCAAAGGATTAATTCGGTTATGAATTTATTTATTAATTCGTTGTACTCTCATCCTGAAAATGCTCAAATTCTGCAAATCCTGATTCAGACTAAAAAAGAAACAATTGACTTAATTTCTCACTGGAGGATTCATAATGGCACAAGAAATCACGCTGACGCGTGATCTCGATTTGACATCAGCGCAACAACAAATTCAATCCCTTAAAATGGTTAATTCTGATCCCGTTTTATGTTACACCGCTCTCGGTGCGATGGTATCGAAGCAATATGATATTGCACAAACTCATGCCCAGTTTAAAATGGCGCTTCAAGCGGACTTAAGTTCGTGTCGGATTGCTCAATTATATGCGACAGCGTTAAACAACATTAGTTTGCCTTTTGAAGCGAGCGATTTATTACTTAAATATCATACACGCTATCCAACTGAACTCAGTTTATTAACGGACACCATAGAATCTTGTGTGAATACCGGCAGGGCTTTTCGTGGAGAAGCATTACTCGCGCATTGGCATAAACTGACTGAGATGCAAAATCCTTATGAAACGACAATTAAACAATGGGCTTTAATCTATCGTCGTCAGTCTTTGATGGAATCCGAGGTACAACCCTTGCTTGAAAGCGCTTTGTCTTTAGTCCATCAGTCTTTAATCAGGCAACGTCAAAATTTTTTAATTTCTGCGGATTACGCCAATTATGATGGTGCACCTTACCTGTCTTACACGATTTATATTGACGAGACGGTTGATGATTTATTAGAACTGGAAGAACAACATAACCATTTATTGTCATCTGGAAATTTTAAAGAGAATTTGCTAGACAATATTATCATCACCTTTGAACACTTAGTAATGGCAGAAAAGGCAACCGTAACGCCGGAGTCAATGCGACATGGTTAATTACCAAGATTTTATAAAATCTGCTGTAGTACAACGACAGACGAAATCAACGAATAGTACAACGAATTTAGATAGAAATTAACGAATGCTTTTCAATAGATTGTAACTATTTTCACCGTCAATATTGTCAAGTTCATTCTGCTAATAAATTCTGTTAATTAAATTGAAAACAGTATGGGATGGACTCAGCTTTGAACAAAAATGAACAATAATCAAAAGGCAACATCGGTTATCTCTGAAGATAATCACCCCTCACAAGATTATATTTTTATAATATTATTGCCCTTAGTCCCTTTAACTAAGGCGATAAAACAGATAAATGTTGAAAAAGAAACAGCCAGAAAAAATGCGAAAAAAATCAACCAGACTGCAATACCTGATGCCGTTGTACCAAGTGCCAACTTAAAAGGTGCTAAAAAAAGGAAGGTTGAGAATTTCCTTTATGATATTTTAAAAAACCATCTGGGGTTAGTAGAGGGACAACCGGTATTTCCTACCTCGCGGGTGTGGATGCGAATTTTCTATTTTAATTATGAACCGATTAAAGCTAGGGATATACATAACATTATTAAACCCACTTTAGATGCGCTACAAGGTTTCGTTTATGCGGATGATAAAGACATTTTATATTTAGAGGTTATCCGTTTAGATATGGATGAACTGGGAATATCTTTTAATGTGAGTGTTGATCCTGATTCTGATATAAACGATATTGATAAAATAGAAACAGAAACGTGTTTTATTATTGAGGCTGGCATTCTTGAAAAAGAGTCAATACGCCCTGCCACCTGTTGTTAACTTAACTTGGTGAAAGAGTTAATGGTACTTTACAATAGAAAATTTCCAAGTCTTAGAAACCAAGGTTTTTGAGTTTTTTTGGGGAACTCTGTCAAGTGCCATTAGTGAAGGAGTAATGTGTTATGCAAAATGGTGAATTTGAAAGTTATTTTACCAAAGCACTCTATGACGCAAAGGTTGAAGAACTTTCTGACAAATACAAAACCCAGAATTTTTCGGTCCAAAAAAATGTGCGTGTTAATGGTGTCAAATTTGATCTGATTGCTGAAAGGGATAATAGTGTTATTGCTTTTGAGGTTCATACCGTACCAGTTAGCATCACTACCAACAAGCGAACAACGAAACGCCATGAAATAGCCAAATCTTTGGGGTATAAATTTCGTATTGTTATGGTTGCACAACCCAAAAGAATTGATGTAAAAATAGCTTGGCTTAAAGACGTGTTGCTTGAACATTTTATTTCTAAACAACAACACCTTATTGACAAATTCGCCGCAGATGCTGATTATGAAGAAATTGACGAGATAGTTTTTCATTCTATTCACCTCTCAGTACACACGGCTCAAGTGAATATAAGTGGCAACATTGTAGTCAGTTTTCAGTATGGCTCAAAGGAAGCGGTTGAACAAGGCGATGGTTTGTTAATGGATGATACTGTGATATTTGATGCCGACTTATTGTTAAACCTGAATGATCATCGCATTGAAAGTGCAAAGATAACTCTAGATGATCGTTATTGGTACAATCCGGATTATTATCAGTAACGTATCAAGGCAAAACCCTCAGAGGTTTGCCAAACCTCTGAGGTTTAACAGATGTGGGTATATTATTTATTGTGATTGTGAATTCCCTTATCAGGGTCGCTTTCTCTTCTTATGACTGATAATCTACTAAAGTTACTTGACAACTATTTTGTTCAAACCGTGCCTGAAGAAGAGATTGCACAACAACGGGCCTCATTCAACGCGCTACTCCAAAGTTTAGGAACCGCGTCGTTTGACGAAATCGAAGCTGTGATGGCAGAGAGAGAAGTCGTTGAACCCCGGGCTAAATCCTGAAGCCGTTAAGCGTTTACAAAAACGTCTTGCTAATAAATCGGCAACGACTATGACTCAATCCGTTATTTAGTTAGTACACATCAAACTTTGAACCTGATTATACTGATTAAAAGAGGCCAACAAGATTACCTAAGTTATACATACAAAAACAATCCGGTCTATCCTTCAATCTGTTTAATCAGGTTCCAAACTTAAAAGGAGAACAATATGAACATACTTAAAACGATGATTTTGGCGTTAATGCTGGTTATTTTTTCTGTGTCGGGGTTGCGGGCAATAGAACTTCCCTCCAATGATGCCGATAACGCTACCTTATTGCAGTATGCCTTGCAACTACGAGAAACCAAGCCAGAATTGTTTGTAGGGGCGCAAGGTGTTTTGATTTTAGGAGTCGTTCCAAATTCGCAAGCTGCGAAAAAGGGTTTGCAACGAGGTGATATTGTTATTGCCTATAACGGACAACAAATGAAATCCACCGAACAACTTAGCACTATACAAGCCAATGCTGCTAAACAACAGGTAGAATTGCAATTTATTCGCACTGAAATTGTGCAAACGGTGATATTGCAAGGGGGAAGGATTGGTATTGATCTAAAAAATATAGACATATTACTTCATCAGCTAGATCGCTTAAATAAAGAAGCTGCACAAGCCTACAATGCGACTGGTTATTCTACCGCTTTAGAAATTTGGCTAATGGCTTTGGAAAAGGCGCGTACACTTGGTGATGAACATTATGTCAGAATGTTTCTTAATAACATTGGTGTGGCATATCGAGGTTTGGGACAATACCAAAAAGCTTTGGATTATTTTCAGCAAGCTTTGACTATTGCTAGAAAGAGCATAGACAAAAATGGGGAAGAACAGGCCCTAGGCAACATTGGTGTAGTGTACCTGAATTTAGGCCAATACCAACAAGCCTTATCTTCTTACCAAGAAGCTCAGATTATTGCCATAGAAATCGGAGATGAAAAGGGGAAAGGAGATAATCTGAGCCGCATCGGCATAGTGTATGCTAATTTAGGCCAATATCAAGAAGCCTTGGGCTATTTCCAACAAGCTTTGGATATCCACAAAAAACTTATAGACCAAAGGGAGGTAGGGAATGATCTGGGCAACATCGGTATGGCTTACAAGGAACTAAACCAATATCAAGAAGCCTTGAAATATTTCTGGCAAGCTTGGGTTATTCATAAAATACTCGGAGACAAAATAGGTGAAGGAAATGATCTTAACAACATTGGCTTGGTGTATAGTGACTTAGGGCAATACCAAAGAGCCTTAGACTGTTGTTACCAGCCAGCTTTGGCTATTTACAAAGCATTCGAATACAAAAAGGGAGAAGGGAGTGTTCTGAGCAATATCGGTTTGGTTTACAAGAATTTAAGTCAATACCAAAAAGCCTTAGTTTATCACCAGCAAGCCTTGAAAATTAGAAAAAAAATCGGGGATAAAAAGGGGAAAGGGAATGATTTGAACAATATTGGCAGTGTGTATAATCTATTGGGCCAATACCAAAAAGCATTAGACTACTACCAGCAAGCTTTGGAAATTAAAAAACAAATCGAAGACAAAAAGGGGGAAGGGCGGACTCTGAATAACATCGGTGTGGTGTATTGGAATTTAGATCAATACCAAAGAGCCTTATATTATTACCAACAAGCTTTGGAAATTAGAAAAAACATCAAAGATAAAAAGGGGGAAGGGCAGACTCTGAATAACATCGGCGTGGTGCATTGGAAGTTAGGCCAACTGCAACAAGCCTTGGTCAATCACGAGCAAGCCTTGGCTGTTTACAAAGGACTCAAGGACGAAAAAGGGGAAGGGGATAGCTTCGGCAACATCGGTTTAGTTCATTGGATATCAGGCGAAGACCAAAAAGCTTTGAAAAACTATCAGCAAGCTTTGGCTATTTACCAAAAAATCGGAGATAAAAATAAGGAAGGAATAAGTCGGGGCAACATCGGCTTAGTGTATTATTGGAAAGGCCAACCTCAAAAAGCCTTGCTCAATCTCCAACAAGCCTTGGAAATTAGAAAACAAATCGGAGACAAACAGGGAGAAGGAAATGACCTTGGAAACATCGGTTTCGTATACAATTCGTTAGGCCAAAACCAAGAAGCTACAAAATTTCTTCAAGAGGCTCTAACAATTAAAAAGGATATAACAATTGAAACAATAAGTTCAAGCAATATTTGGCAAGTTCAATACGGACTCGCCTTATCCAAACTTAAACTCAACCAAGTTGATGATGCCATTAAACACTATAAACAAGCCCTAAATAACATTGACAGATTACGTGCCGAACTAACAGAAAAAGAATACAATCTGTCTTTCATACAAGACAAACTGTTTGTCTATGACGAATTTATTGAGCTATTGCAAACCCTGCACCTAAACCACCCCGATAAACACTATGATCGCAAAACTCTAGAAATATTTGAACGCAAACAAGCCCGTATCTTCTTAGAAGAAATGGGCAAAAGTGGTGTGCGATACTACAAGGATTTACCCTCACGCGTCCGAGAGAAGGAAAATGAAATAGAAAATGGACTCATTCAGGTTCAAAAACAACTTACTGAGGAACTTGCTAAACCTAAAAAGCAGCAAAATTCTACACGCATCCAAAACTTAAAAACTCGTAAAGCTCAACTAAATGTTAGCGAATTAGAGTTAAAGCAATACATTGAAAAAGAACACAATGATTACTATAGGCTTAAATACCCTAAGCCAGTCGCTTTGGAAACCTTACAACAGGACGTGTTAAAGGCGGATGAACTCATGCTCATCTATAACGTAAGGGAAGAAACCACCGATTTATGGGTAGTCGGTAAGGAACACTTTGCCCTATTCACTCTCCCTTTGACAGAAGCGCAAATGCAGCAACAAGTTACCGCATTTCGTGATGTGGGCATAGAATCCATGCTTAATGAAATGGAGGATGCTAAGAAGAAAAGGAAAGAGGGAGTAGCACTCAAGCGACACTTAAAACGCGCCGTTAGAAAAACGCTACCTGATTTCGTCACTACCAGCCATGCGTTTTATCAACAATTATTGCCGAAAAAGGTGCGTGAGCTATTAACGCAAGCTAAACCGCAGACTTTATATGTGGTACCCACAGGTGCTTTGTATCGTTTACCGTTTGAAGCACTTGTCACAGTAGCTGATAAAAAAACGCCGCGTTATCTACTGCAAGATTATGGCATTGCTTATCTGTCCTCGGCTTCTTTGCTAAAAACCTTACGCGATGCTAAAAACCGCCGTCATATAAGCCGGCGGCTGCCTTTACTCGCATTTGCTAACCCCGTTTTTCAACAAGAAAAGTGTGATAAAGGTAGCGGTCGCACGATTAGAAGCTTACGCACCAGTGCTTATCGTGAATTGCTAGGCGATGACGATGGTTGTATCCGACAATTACCTGCGACTAAAGACGAAGCACTAAACATTGCTAAGTTATTCAATGTGACACCACATAGTTATCCTCAAGCACTCTACTTGGATGAAGAAGCTTCGCGGGAGAAGGTGTTATCTCTCAACAAAAACAAAAAATTAGACGATTTTCGCTATGTGCTATTCGCCACTCATGCTGTTTTGCTAGACGAGTTGAGCTACATTAATCAACCAGCAGTGCTATTGTCTTATCCTGAAAAAGGTGGGTATTTGACAATGGCGGATGTCTTTGAATTACAAATGAATGCTGATTTGGTGACACTTTCCGCTTGTAATACTGGACGCGGTGACAATATTAAAGGCGAAGGCGTGAGAGGTTTAACTCGTGCGTTTATGTATGCGGGTACCCCAGCGGTGGCGGTGACATTATGGGAAATACACTCTGGCTCATCAAAAGCCTTAAGTGTCGATTTCTTTAGTAATAAACAACAACATGCATTAGCCAAAAGCTTACAAAAAGCCAAACTAGCCATGCTTGAAGGACAACACGAAAAATATTACCGTCATCCTTACTTTTGGGCAGGGTTTGTGGTGTTTGGGGATGGGCGATAATTTCGTTTTCAAGTCAGTGGTGGGCAACGACGTTGCCCACCCTACCTATTATTATTCAGGCTGTTCTATTGGCGCAAGCTGTTCCAAAGCATCACGCGATATACGAGCTGGGGGATAATGTTCGGCAATTTTAGCAAGTTGTTGATAAGCCTCAAATGACCATTGTCCTTCTTCTTGCGCCGCCAACCATAAAGCTTGGGCAGTTAAACGGGTATCTTTGGGAATATTGGAATCAAGCAGTTCGCTAGGATAACCCGGCTTAGAACCAACAACCGTAAAAGTGTAATCAACTGTGCGTTGCTGTTTGTCACTAAGGCGTAGTTGATATTCTCCGGGTGTTAGTTTCAAGGGCGGTGTTGTTATCCGTTGTTCTTGAAAAGCTTCTGATAGAATGGGACGACCTTCTTGTTGAAGGATTAATTCGTATGGCTTTTCGCCCCCTTTCCAAGCCAGATGTAAAGTTCTTGTACCCGCCACCAATTCCCTTGGCTCCTCTAACAAGTCAATGTAAGGTGTCGGAATGTCAGGAGACGTGTCGCCAACACCTCTCGTATTAACAATGGCAACTGTGGTTTGGAGTTCTTCCTCATGCCAATCTGTCACCACTTGTTTTACCCACGCCCATAAATTACTACTCGTACTGGACACTTTGCCTGTCGATTTGACCGTATAGGGCGAGTTTTTATGATTAACCTCCTCCACCTTATTGTCGCCCAATTTGAGGTGAATCGTGGGTGTTGCGTTATTCACCACAATCTGATCACCTACCAATAACGTCGGCTGTATTGGTAGCATTTTACCGTCGCGCTTAAAAGAATAAGCGTCATCAGGGGGACAAGCAGCCTCGGCAACTTTAACGGACAAAGGCAGCGCGATAGCCGTATAAGGCTGTGTTTGATGATGCACTGCTATCGTGTCCTCATAACTGAGTTCAAGTGAAAGCGTGTTTTTATCCGTGTTGATAGCAACTTGATCGCCTTCCCGTAGCAGCGAAAAAAATTTCACCGCCATTTTTTTCCCATCGCGTGTCAGCGAATAAACATCAGGAACACAATTGAAATAGTCAATTTGCCCCACGATGTCAGCGGCTTGGACATTGCCGACAAATGTGCATACTAAAGCACTGATAGTAAAACGTTTTAAATCAATTCTCATCAAAAAACCTCTGTGACTTTTATAGAAGTTAATTATGATAACTGATGAGCATAAATTTTACAAGTTTTTGGTAAACGCTAAAATTAATAGTTTGCGTCAACTGCTATTGATAACAAGGGCATTCTTTATGAACACCGAAAAACGTTCCACACTCACCTTGGAATTAAATAAAAAACCACAAACCAGCCACTCGCAAAGCACCGTCCCAACCCGCGCCCGGCAACCGGCCCAAACTCACATTGGGATCAAAGAAAAAACAGCCAACAACTCAACCACTTAGCTTAAAGAAACCGACCGTTCCAACGAAACCTCAAAGAAAAACCACCCTCAAAAAGCCAAGAATCAAGGGCAAATTAGAAGTCAATATCAAGATAAATGAACTACCTAACTGGGTAGAAACGCTTGAGAATAAGAGGCGACGGATTTGTCTGAATGCGAGTGGGCGGATAATACATAAGGACGTGCTCCTAAAGTCTGGAATAAATTAACCAAAGCCAATGAAGAATACCCGCTATGGACAGCCGCCATTACCGGCAAACCCACCTATTCCAAATGGCTTTGAGCTACTTTCGGTGGGCATACAAACTGACGAAAGAAAACCCAAAGCACCTAAACCTCAAACGGAATAAAATGGGCAATCATGCTGCCCATCACAACTATTCACCCTTAATCAAAGAAATCCGATTTTTTGAAAAATCGGATTTCTAAACTAGGCCCGTTTGTAGTAGGCGATTTATCGCCTCAAAGGTCAAAGAAATCCGATTTTTTGAAAAATCGGATTTCTAAACTAGGCCCGTTTGTAGTAGGCGAGTTATCGCCTCAAAGGTCAAAGAAATCCGATTTTTTGGAAAAATCGGATTTCTAAACTAGGCCCGTTTGTAGTAGGCGATTTATCGCCTCAAAGGTCAAAGAAATCCGATTTTTTGGAAAAATCGGATTTCTAAACGGCATTTAGTTTGGCAGCCGCCGCGAGAGTCCAAATTTGGCAGAGTAGTGATACGCGGGCCCCTGTTATTGACCTATATTTTTAGGG
>QNER01000144.1 GCA_003646175.1 Candidatus Parabeggiatoa sp. nov. 1 | reverse complement strand
GCTCCTGACAGGATTTTGGAAAATGGACATAAGACTATTATACACACAGAGAGCACAGAGTTGACACAGAGGAACACAGAGAAAAAATGCTGTTTTTAAATTCAAATAGTTATTTTATTATTTTGGTTTATCAAAAAGTAAAATTTGTTCCCTTGCCCAGTATACCTTTATAATCAATTACCATTTCAAAGACTTGTGAAAATAACCACCAAAGAGTGTCAATACACGGTTTTAACAGTTTTAAACTCATTTTTTGCTCCCATTGCCCGCGACACTTCACGAATGCATGGTAACAATGCGAAAGCAGGGCTCCATGTAACTCCCTTGAGGCATTGGCTGTCGCGGTTTAGGTGGGTAGCCTTATTTTTATTTAATAACTATCATTACATTATTTTAATAGTTCGTTAAAAAAATCTATAAATCAATGTGTTATGAAAAACGTGTTCATCAAGTTATAGACATTCCAAATGATTTGTGAACCAAAATTACGGGGTATCAAAATTCATGGGCCTTAATTTCACAATTCATTTAAAATTAACTATAATCACTTCCACCAATACCTTCGCCATTTATTGTAAATTTAACAGGGTTATTATAATGAATTCGCCATTTATTAACGACTTATCGCTTTAAAGCTCAATTCGATGAAAATTTTAAGTTTCATTTATTTTCAATGAGTTGAATGAACCTTATTTAATACTCAACTTTTGGCGAAGGTATTATTCCACTTGTTCATATTTAATGTAACTCCATGATTTATAAAGAATCATCAAATCGATGAATCTAATAAAATCAATTACTTAGCCGTAATGTGACAAAGTAGAATTAGAATGACAAAACGAACAAAACACATCACGCATCATGCTAATCAAGCGCAATGTGCGTGCATCACTGACACGGTAGTAGACACGATTGGCATCTTTGCGTGAGGCTAAAATACCTTTATCACGCAAAATAGCTAGATGTTGGGAAATATTGCTTTGCGAGGTACCCACCTGCTCAACAATATCCTGCACACTGTATTCACGTTCACCCAAAACGCAAAGGATTTTCAGACGCAATGGATGAGACATTGCCTTCAGAGAGCGAGATGCTCGTTCAATGTCCTCATCATGGGTGATAAGTGTGAAAGATTGACCATTGTCCAGTCCAAGTCCTGGATTTTCGTAAAAATCAGCAAAATTATTAGTGCTCATAACTAAAACTTTATGTAAGGATACTTTAATTAAATAGTATAGTATATGCTACTCAAATAGTCTAAATTTTTCTGGCATGTCACTCACCCATTCTTCTTGAGTTTTTGCATAGATCCAACTGGGGCAAAGAATTGAGATTTGATGAGTTGAATTGAGATTTGATGAGTTTCATCTCGGTTTGTGCCCCCAAATGGGCAGTAGCTCTTTAAAAACTGAAAGGGAAAGTTTTCTTTCTAAATGCAATGGTAAGTGCCACGGTATACCTATTATTTATGCGAATTAAGAGTTGAAATTTTGGCACCGAGTCAAAAACAGTGGTGTAGAAAACGACTCCACAAGTATCCCCACAGTTTCATTTTTAACTGTTTGATTTTAAATGAGTTTCTTAACCCTTAATTGGCATTATTTATTCTATTTATGCGATTAGACGAAAAAATGTGGGTAGTAACGGCTACGGGTTTCCAAAAAAGGGTAGAGACTCTGTCGTTTAACCCGCTTGTTTGATTGTTTGTAGCTACGCCTGTCGTTCTTTTTGTTTGTACCCCTAACAGGCTATCATTTCGACTTGAGTTTGAAATCTTAAAACTGAAAAGGGGATAGCGAAAAGGGGAAAGGATTATTTTAGTGTCCATCCATAATCCCCTAACACTCGATGTTCAAGTTTTTGATGTTATTTGTTGAGTGTTTAGATATGCAACTCATTTATTTTTAAGGAAATTAGTTTTTATGCCCAAAATAAATAATATTTATTTATTTTTAAATCAACGGCTTACAAAAAACTTGTTCATCGAGTAACAGGTTATCATTTCAACTTGAGTTCAAAATATTAAAATGCTAATTGGGTTGCTGAGTTTTAAGATTTTTCCATACCAAGGAGATGGCAAGAAAGTTAAAACGATCTGGCTTCTGGATGGCTACTATTATAAAATAATACCAAAATATCAATTGTAAAGTGTGTATTTTGTCTATTAAACATGCTTATATTATTGATTTAGCGGGCACTATTATTTATTAAATATTATAATTTTCATCTGCTCTGCTAATAAAAGGCCTTGCACCAATTGTAACACCTTTGCCAATGGCTTCTGTCTCATTTTGAGCCGCTTCGATACAAAATATAATATAAAGCTAAAGCAATAAGTTATGCTACATTTTGGTCGCCTAAGCGGTATACAGGTGGGGTAATAAAAATTGTGTTCGTGGCTAAATTTTTGGCGTGCCAAAACTTCTATAGCGAATTGTGAAGTATTAATTGTTAATGAACAAGTTGTTATTTAAGTTACTATTTTTTATGGATTTTTTTGTCAATGCTTGGACCAAAATAACCTGATTTTTACCACCCCAGTATACGGGCTACCTTCTAGGCTGTGACACTTTTTCAGCCATAATGAATGTGAACACAGGCATTTAGGAAATGCCAAATTGAAAATGGCAGCAGGTTTCGTTTCTAGCCGTATTTATCACACCCATTTATTGCTATCGTATATAGTACGAATAAACTAACATAAATTATTTGGATAAATCGTATAGCTGCCCATAAAAATTTTACTCCAATCTGTGAGAGGTTTGCCAAATCTCCGTTTTTGCTTGCAAACCAAACTTTTCTGGGTAATTATAATTAATAGACTTTATACTGATTAGACTTTAAGTAGTTGATTTTATTGAAATGAGTAAAATATCAATTTTAAGTAAATCAATAAGCAATAATTTATATTAACTGGCTATAATGTCTAATGGTGTAAAGTAAGGAGTGTGTCCCACTTACCCGACGCATTTTTGACGGGTAATGAGCATTAGGCGAGACTCAAGTTTAGAATTTAGGCCGATATTCAGCAATCACTTGAATGTTTTTTTTTATAAAAATTTGCTGCCCCATTTTTTGAGGGGCTGCAAATGAAACTAAAATGACTCGTTTATCATTAAAACATCAACAACTTATCCACATCAGGCTCAAAGGATAAGTGGGACACACCTAAAGTAAGTCGTACAGCCTTCGTATCGTTACATAGATAATGTGATTTTTTATATCAAGTTGGGTCTACAAAAAATAAAATAAATATTGTAAGACCATAAAATTGTTTAACGCGGATGATCAAAATCTTCTCAACCAAACCGCGAAGTAGTGAAAATGATTTTCCGAATCATTTTTGGTGAAATAATTGCAATACGATGCTTAAGTGTTTTAAGTGATTGAATTTTCAGAATATAAAATTGGCGATGGTTTGTGAAATATTCAGGTTAAAAAAGTCAGGGCCGGTTATTTATTTTTGTGGTATTGTCTAACACGGATGTTCGCGGCTTTTAGCCGATTTCACGGATTACTCTGCTTCCACAGCGAAAATGATTTTCAGCAACGGTTTAAATCAACCTGTAAATAACAAGTGGTTTGTGAAATATTTGGGCTAAAAGGAATCAGTACTTACCATCTATCCGTTTTTTTATAACTCATTGAATATTAAATATTTTTATTAATGATATAAACGATTTAAGTACTTTCATTACAGGGATAAAATATTGACTTGAGCAATCGTGAATCTTGGTAAACCAATTGGGGACTTTGATTTGATGAAATCAAGCGGCCAAGTCACGAGGGCTCTGATATTCATTTGTTTATCCTAATAATTAGTTGTACTTAATATTCAAGGCATTATATACTTACTACTGTCATTGTGAGCTTTTTTCACTCGTTTTTCGCCGTAAAGCTCTGGGGAACGAAGTGCCTGAAGTATGTATAAAAACTTGATCGGTTTTTATGACAGTGTAGTACGGTTGCTTGGTTACTAATCATTTGGCATACTTAAGTTATAGACATTCAGAAAATTGGAATCGACGCGGTTGCTGGTTTTGCTCTTTATCGCGGCTTAACTTCGTTAACTTCGTTACAATATTAATTTTTACAAACCATAGGAATAATATGTAATGGTCAAGATGATGTTGAACATCTATCGAGCGAAGTTTCCGTTCGGTTCTCACCATGTTCAATATTTTGTTGACCCCTACAGCTTTAATTATAAATATGTATAAACTGGTGTTATTAAGACACGGTGAAAGTGTCTGGAATAAAGAAAACCGTTTCACCGGCTGGACGGATGTTGATCTCTCTGAAAAAGGTAAAATTGAAGCGTTGAACGCTGGTGCGCTGCTTAAGCAAGAGGGTTACACGTTTGATGTCGCTTTTACGTCCGTTCTTAAAAGGGCAATAAGGACGCTTTGGATTGCTTTAGATCAGATGGACTTAATGTGGATTCCAGTGCATCGAGAATGGCGCTTAAATGAACGTCATTATGGGGCACTTCAAGGATTAAACAAACCAGAAACTGCCAAAAAATACGGAGAAGAACAGGTCACACTTTGGAGAAGAAGCTGTGATATCCGTCCGCCGGCAGTGGAAAAATCAGATAGTCGATACCCGGGGCATGATCGGCGTTACAAAGGTGTGGATGAAAAACACCTGCCTTTTAGTGAGTGTTTAAGAGACACAATGAAGCGTTTTGTACCTTTGTGGGAAGAAATGATAGCACCAATGGTAAAACAAGATCAGAGGATTATCATCGCTGCCCATGGCAACAGCTTACGGGCACTGGTAAAATACCTTGAAAACATCCCTGACAAGGAACTTGTTAATCTAAATATTCCCACGGGAATGCCTTTAGTGTATGAACTTGATGAAGATTTAAAACCCACCAAACACTACTATCTTGGTGACGATGAGGCGATTAAAAAGGCGACAGAAGCGGTTGCCAATCAAGGTAAAGCAAATTAATGGGAATTGGGAACTTTGCCCCAGTTGACTTAGCGAAAACTGGGGCAAAGATTGGGATCGCGCCTAAAATATTCCAGGCAAAAGTTTTTCTAGAAAAACTTTTGCCTGGAATTGTGCACAAAACATTTTAGGCGCGATTTGGGGATTATTTTCACTTTTTCCATTACCCATTACCAAAACCTTATAGGACAAATATCATGCGGGTAATTGTTGTGTGTTTTTGGTTGTGGGTACCATTAGTTTTGGCAGCCGACGTTTTGGCTGCCAACTCTTTGATTGCCACTGAAGAGCAACTCCGTCAATTGAAGTTACGCATTCAAGAATTACAAGCACAAATGCTTGATACTCGTACTCAATATGGTCGTCTACAACGCCTGTTGCAACATTATGAAGAAGATATAGGCTTTCGTGCTCAGCATTTGGAAACGCTGCACAGCGCGCTCACTAATCGGCAAAAGGCTTTGGCAGATTTAAAACAACAGAAAATTGTTCTGCAAACCCAGCTTAATGCTCAACGCCAAGTATTAGCACAACAAATTCGTGCCGCTTACATAATGGGACGCCAAGATTATTTAAAACTGTGGTTAAATCAAGAAGACCCTCTCACCCTTGGAAGAGTGCTGACCTATTATGATTATTTTAACCGGGCAAGAAGTCGCCAAATTGCGGTTATCAAAAAAACTTTGCAACGCTTGTATAAGCTCAAGCAAAACATTGAATTAGAAACAACTAATTTATATCAGTTAGTTACAAACCATACTTTGAAAAAAAAAGAGCTGTTAAGCAACTATAAAGATCGTCAGAAAATTTTAGCGCAACTGGCTGATACCCTTGAAAATCAAAACCAAGAACTCAAGCGTTTACAAGAAGACAAACGCCAGTTGGAAACCTTACTGGGCACCTTGGGAGAGGCATTTAAAAATATTCCAATCCCCAAAAAAATGCATAAGGCTTTTGCTAAACTTAAAGGGCAATTATCTTATCCGGTACAGGGCAAGGTAGTCAGCCGATTTGGTGATCGGTTGGTGGGTCACTTAACATGGCAAGGTATGCTGATTGCAGCAGCAAGAGGTGAAAAAGTTCGTGTTGTGGCAGCCGGACGAGTGGCTTTCGCGCAATGGTTTCGCCCTTCAGGCTTATTGGTGATTGTCGATCATGGTGAAGGATATATGAGCTTGTATGGGCACAACCAAAGTTTGTACACCGAAACGGGGGATTGGGTGAAAGCTAACGACATCATTGCCACAGTGGGTAGTAGCGGTGGGCGCAAGAGATCGGCTTTATATTTTGAAATTCGCCATCAAGGTGAACCGAAACCTCCCAGAAAATGGTTACGTCGGCCGTAATTGGGCATTTTTTGGTTTCGGTACTTTTAGGCTCAGTGATTTAGGCCTTATGAAATGAGTGTTACCTCCATTTGATGTGTTCGTCGCGAAAGTTTTTCGCGAAGCTGTCAACTTTCGCGACGAATTTGATTGATTAACCGCTCGAATGGCGCCTCATAATCGCGTCAATTAATTGTTTTTATTAATCATTAACGTATTCATAACACGATGCCGCCAATATGCCATTTATTGGTATTTCATTGAAGCTCAAATCAAACAGCATTGAAATTATCAGAATCTAAATCATGTTATTTAATTTAACGCACACATCAAATAAAGTCACACCATAAAATGAAATAAGGGAATTTCAAGTCTATAATTGACGCGAGGCTCAATTTTTTTTCTACGCAAAAGTTTTTGCGGAACCAAAAATTTTGCGTAGAATTGAAAAACATTAAAGTTTATTCTTTGGTGGGTTTCGCTACGCGAATCATAACCATAATTAAAATAAATGAGTTATCAAATAAAGTTGAGCATTGCGTTAATTGTTAATTGTGAATGATGAATCTCTGAGAAAACATTTTAATTGTTCAAGATTCCTTGCAACCTTCAAAAGATGATTGTACAATTTTGGCAATCAATAAGGAATTGTAAATAAATAGAATTGTCCTGAAAAATTCTGCGCCAAGCCTTCATGTTTGCCAAACCTTGGTTTTGCACAAATATTTATCTGGGCAACTCTATGCACATGCCTGAACGAAAAAACCTTGCCTAAGTGTTAGTTCGATGAACGAAGAAATCTTAACTGATGGACAACTAAAAGATTTCGTAGCGAAGGTATTCATTACAAAAATGGTTTTCGTTCAAGCACTATTTAACTTTTTGAAACTGAGGACTTAATAATTTACAGTTTCTAAACGTCCAGTTTGTTTACGAATAACGAATATCCGCTGCGAATAGCGAATAAACAAAACGTTACTTAAAAACACACAATCAATTCAGGCCTTTATTCAATTATCTCTAAAAAACAGTTATATTAAGTATTTTCGTTCAAGGTTTGAGGTTTGAGGTTTGAGGAGTATTTTCGTTAAATCTATTTTTATATACCCATTACCCTTCTACCCATTACCTTTAATGTTTCATTCTTTCATTCCTAACTGTTTTCGATGCAAAAGTTGACAACTTCGCGAAAAACTTTTACCTATAAACGATTTTTGAAGGTGCCTTAGTTAATTATGTCATATCTGTTGATAATGTTATCAATGATCTATCGTGACATAACCTTCAACTATTTTTACTTAACTTACTTAAAGGCAATGAAATTATTCGGTTATTGCACTGCAAGCCAATCGCTATTCGCTGTTGAGCTTAAGTATTAAGTCATTTAAAATCAGCGGGTGCTTTAAGGAGAAACATAATGCAAACTTTATTTCGTCATTTACCTACTTTACTAATGGGCGCGATCCTTGGTTCATTTATCGCTCTCGGAGGCAGTGTTTTTGCAGATCGTAGTCAAACAAATGACCTTGCAAAAATGGTGCCATTTGAAGAATTGCGTACCTTTACCGAAATATTTCAAAAAATCAAAAGCGATTATGTTGAAGAGGTTGATGACAAAACCTTGTTAGAACATGCCATTAGCGGCATGTTGAACGGACTCGATCCGCATTCTGGTTACTTGACACCCGAAGTTTACCAAGAAATACAAATTGGTACGACCGGTGAGTTCGGGGGCCTCGGCATCGAAGTGGGCATGGAGAATGGCTTTGTCAAAGTCATTGCACCAATTGATGATACACCCGCACAACGCGCCGGAATACAAGCAGGTGATTTGATTGTCCGTTTGGATGATACCCCAGTGAAAGGAATGACGCTCACTGATGCTGTCAAAATCATGCGCGGCAAACCGGGTACAAATATCAAATTGCTTATTGTGCGCGAAAGTGAAGACAAACCCATAAAGGTCACTATTGTGCGCGATATCATCCAAGTGAAAAGTGTCAAAAGCCGCACTCTGGAGCCGGGTTATGGCTATGTCCGCATCAGTCATTTTCAAGCACACACCCGCGAAGATTTACGCAAGGCTATCAGGAGGCTCAAGAAAAAGAGTAAACAAGGTATCAAAGGGTTAGTACTGGATTTGCGTAACAACCCCGGTGGTATATTGAATGCGGCGGTGGCCGTATCGGATGCCTTTCTCACTCGTGGCTTGATAGTTTATACCGAAGGTCGCGTTGATGATGCCTCTTTCAAATTCAGAGCGCGTCGTGACGATTGGCTTAATGGTGCGCCTATGGTGGTATTGGTCAACGGCGGATCTGCCTCCGCCTCAGAAATTGTCGCTGGTGCCCTACAAGATCATAAACGGGCGGTGATTATGGGTAGCAAAACTTTTGGTAAAGGCTCGGTACAAACCATCCTACCCATGAATGGTGGTGCGGCCTTGAAACTGACTACTGCTCGCTACTACACGCCATCCGGCCGCTCTATACAGGCGCAAGGAATACAGCCTGATATTGTGCTGAAAAAACTTGAAATGACCTCGGCTGAAGCAGACGATGATGAGCGCCTCAAGGAAGCGGATTTGGCGAGGCATTTAACAAACGATGATTCCGATGCCAATGCAACTTCGGACAAAAACCGCAACAACCAGAAAAAAACTCACCAAAAGGATGAAGACTCTTTGGTGAAAAGGGATTATGGGGTTTATGAAGCACTGAACTTATTGAAAGGGTTGAATATTATCAAAGGACACCGTTCCTAATGATATCTCCTGTACAGGTCGTGATTTTACGGATGCTATCTGGGGTGGTGAAAATCAGGTGCCAGCGGTTGTCAAAAGTTGATCCAGTGAAATGAAACCATAGAAAAAACAATAAGTTATGGATTGGTTTGAACGAAACATTTTCACCACCCCAGATGCTATCCCTTTGAGGGATAGTATCTGTTGCCGCTTATTTTACGGATGCTATCCCTTTGAGGGATAGTATCTGTTGCCGCTTATTTTACGGATGCTATTCTTTTGAGGGATAGTATCTGTTGCCGCTTATTTTACGGATGCGATCCTTTTGGGGGATAGTATCTGTTGCCGCTTTTGTTCCCAACCTTCGCTCTCAAGTTTTTCAAAAAACTTCTTGCCTCATCAATAGTTTTATTTATAATAGTACTTATAATAAAAATACCTTCCTTCGCTAAATTATGCCTGTATATATAATATTGTTATTTGCGCAATTCATTAATTTTCAATCAGTTATATTAATAGCCATATATGGGCGTTTTGACGAAGGTATTGTGATAACTGACAACTGATTTCGTAGCGATAGTTGGAGCGATGCTGTCAACTATCGCGACGAACTGATAACTGAAATGCCTACTGTCCTTATTCCCCTTGCTCAAGGCTGTGAAGAACTTGAAGCCGTTACTGTCATTGATTTACTGCGCCGCGCCGGCATCACCGTCGTAACGGCGGGACTTGATAATCAACCCGTCACAGCAAGTCGCGGTGTTGTGCTGATGCCAGACACCACCTTAGATAAAGCCGCTGAACAAAGCTTTGATATGATAGTTTTACCGGGCGGTTTGCCCGGGGCTTCACATCTTAACAATGATCCGCGTATTCATAAGCTGCTAAAAGACATGCATCAACAAGGCAAATACACTGCTGCCATTTGTGCAGCCCCCAAAGTATTGGCTGATGCCGGCTTGTTAGCAAACAAATCAGCCACCAGTTATCCTGGCGTGTTAGAAAAAATGCAAGTGCCTAATATGCGGTTTATAGATGCCCCCGTCGTGAAAGATGGGAAAGTTATCACTGGAAGAGGCCCCGGTACAGCAATGGATTTTGCGTTAGAATTAATTGACACCTTAGTGGGGCGCGAAACCCGCGAAAAAGTTGAAGCCGGTTTGGTTCGTGCTGTTTAAGTCTAATTGGGTAAAAAAAGGGTGTGTCCCACTTATCCTACAGATGTCGTTAAGGTAAGAAATTTTATTTAAGTATCTGATGTTACGCACGGTGTTTCCAAAACCTTAGAATAAATTCTAAGGCTAAAAGCGAAAAAACCTAAAGGGCACTGAAAATATTGGCTCAAAGCTGAGATTAAATACGTAAGTCACCTTTAGGTTTTTTCGCTTTTAGCCTTGGGATTTTAAAAAGGCTTGTGGAAGCTGAGTGCGTAACATGAGTTAAGTATCTGTAAATAAATAACTCATCGGTTTTTCTCAATTGCTTTCTCTTTCAAAGCGGCAAGTTAATAATTTACGGTTACTAAGTGAAAAGTAACCCTTTTTTGAGCATTTTGTCACCTCCTTTTTTAGGTGCTGACAAATTTATCTCTTTACAATTCCAGCAATTCCAGCTCATCTTGCATATCCATAGCTTGAGTCAATCTTAGCTGGCAAAAACGTGTAAACATTCAGTAGGACAGATGGGACACACCCTAAAAAAAGAGCGTGTGTGATGGCAACTTATTAAACTGAGCTGCCAGAGAGATTGATGATGGAACTTAATAATCGTCATCTCTCAAGTGAGTACATCAATTCGCTTGTCATAAAAGCGGTTGAAACTTGGCTGAACACGACTTCAAGTAATCCGTCTCTACAGACTAACTACACTGCAAAAAAGTGCCAAACGAACAAGGTGAACTGTTTGATTTAAGTTCTTATACCCTTTTAATGAAGGATATAGAAGTTTTGTTAGGAACGATAGAGGAGAAGTTTCCGGTTCGTCTTTTGTACCTTAATGGTATCAGCCAAAAGACGTAGGCAAGCTTCCAGAGGTGCATCAAAAAAATGGAAAGCAGCCTGAAAAAAAAGCTGGTCTTAAATGATTGGATTCGATTGATTACTACTGCCCCAATTGACATGCTCAATTTTGATGAAGCACTGTATGCTGCCAGGTTTAACAAGAACTATTATTCAAGCAAGCAGTTTCAATACCACGCAAAATAAGATGCCTATCGATTTCGCAACCCTTTTCGATACATAAGTGAAATACAAAACGGCTTGCGGTGATGTGAAGCCAAGGATTATTCTGATGGGATGTTGGAATTATCCTAACCGAAGTATCAAAAAAGCGGCTTTAATGTTCGCACTCATGTTAATCTGATCTCAAAGCTTCATATCGATGCCAAAATTGATGAAAGCTCTTGATATTCTTATACGTTGTCTTAATCAAGGAAGCAAACAAAATAGCCTAGTTGCTGAAAAAAGCCATTAACGAAGAAAACTCTTATTTCAGTCCAGCCCAAATAGGCTTGAAGTAGCCCTTCACAATTTCAATTATAGGAGAAAACCCTTATAGAATAATAAATATGAGCTTAAGTTGATGCGTATGGGTAGAGCGGCAGCAAAACCCACCGTAACACACTACAAATCTAAGAACTACAAGGATTAG
>QNER01000143.1 GCA_003646175.1 Candidatus Parabeggiatoa sp. nov. 1 | reverse complement strand
TTTCAGGGCTGAAATTCTAAACCCATAAATCCTAGGGCGTTGCCCTAGGCTGGTATGTCAGCCCCTTTCAGGGGCAAAGCAATCTAAAAAAGTCTTATGCGAACTTAGTGATTGCTGCACTAGGGTGTTGATTTTGAGCTTTTTGAGTGGGGATTGATTCATGCAAGATATGTGTACGAGTTTTTTATTCACAATTCGCGCCTAAAGTTTTTTGTGCCCAAAAAACTTTAGGCGCGAACACAATTATAACAGACACAAAACGGGTATGAAAAATATCCGTCAAAACCGTTAAAAAAAAAGTGCCCAGTCAACACCCTAAGGTATCCTAAAGGAGACTAACAAAACGATAGGGCTGAGCGCCAATCAGCTTGAGTTTGGGCTGATGAAAAGGAACACTATTTAAGCCACATTGATTGTTGAACCCGCTTTTGTGTTTTCATCATTCACAATTCTTCTGGCTCTTAAAATATTCATCCAAATGGGATAAAGCCACAGATGCTGTGAAACCTCCTTTTCACCAGCCCAGCTTGAACCGACTTAAGCTTCCAGCCTAGAGATAGATTTCTAGGATTTGTCTGACTTAACAGTTAAATAATTGATTGACAAGAGATTTGATTTTAGAACCAAATATAATAAAGCGAATTAAATCAATATGTTAGTCCACTAAGTCATACAAACGCCTAGTGCAGGATAGCGAAAGTTTCCGTACCACTTCCAAACAGGGGCAACCATAAAGGATTGCCCTGACATTTACAATCGATATTGTAGGGGCAATCCGTTGCTCCAGCCCTTTTGGGTGCTTGGGATTTTCGCTCTCGCGCACTAGGCTTTTGATAGCCGAAAAATAAATAGAAATGCGCCCCAGGAAAGTGGGAGCCTTGGGACTACACGAGATGCTTGCGTTCATAGACACCGCGTTGTATCAAGTCTTCTAGAATTTGATCAACGCACTCATCTATGTTTTTAGTGCTTGTGTCTATCACTAACTCTGGATTGTTTGGTTCTTCATAAGGCGACGAAATACCCGTAAATTCCTTGATTTCGCCATTTCTGGCACGGCGGTACAAGCCCTTAACATCGCGTTCTTCGCACACGCTTAACGGACAATGGCAGTAAATTTCCACAAAATCCTTACCCACCAAATTTCTCGCTTTCTCACGATCCGCCCGAAACGGAGAAATAAACGCCGTCAAAACGATAACGCCGGCTTCAATAAACAATTTAGCGACTTCACTGATGCGACGGATGTTTTCTACCCTATCTTCATTGGAAAATCCCAAATCGCTACACAAGCCATGACGTACATTATCACCATCAAGCACAGAGGTATGATAGCCCATTTGATAAAGTCTTTCTTCCAAAGCATGAGCAAGTGTTGATTTGCCCGATCCTGATAAGCCGGTAAACCATAGCAAGGTGCTCTGGTGATGATTTAATTCGGCTCTACGCTGACGTGTAACAGTGGCGTGATGCCACACAGTATTGCTACTTTTATTGGAAGTTGTCATTAGGATAAATTGATTCCTATTAATGGGAATATTGATGAAAAATGAAAAATAATAATAGTTGGCTAAATCGATGTTGTAAAGATATCAAAGAAATCCGATTTTTTGACAAAATCGAAATTCTGTATAGCTATTTATAAAATAAGTTTCAATTCAGAATTGATATTATTTCAATGGCACACACGATAGGAATTAAACAAGCGTATTCCCATTTTCCGGGTAATTAATGTAACTCATTGATTTTTTTATACGGCATGAAAGGCTCTTTCCAATGAAGTATCTTATAAATCAATGAATTATAAAAATGATTTTATCAATACGGATTTTCACCTGAACTACAATGGGCATTAGACGTTAGACCTATTTATATTTAACATAAGAACCTCTTGCAAAACGCTTGTTCAGAAACGATAAAACAATAACTTACGAGTTACTAATGGCATATAACTTATTGATTTTTCTTTACGCATCAGAGTTTTGCAAGTCCTTCATAAATTATTTATTTTATTTATGAAGTTTAGCAGCGACACTTGTGCATTTGGTGAAACCTGAAAACGGAGGGTAGTCCTGAAATGTGGGTGATATTTTTTAATTCCCCTGGGGGGGGATATCACCCACATTTCAGGACTACCAAAACGGGAACTTCCGCTCTAATAATGTTTGTTACAACCATAATCCACATCACCTTTGATGCTGATGCTATCGCCGCGAGAGTGGGTAGTCAATCCTTTTTTATAAATCCTTTCTATAATAAAATCTTTGTAGTTATTGACCGGAAAATAGGAATATGCCCGGCTACAGCGGATCGTTTTAAGGAACGTGCATAAAATAACTTAGGAAACGTAAGGGTTGGAGCAACGGATTACCCCTTTGAGACTTCAGGTAGGGGCAATCCTTTCTCGGAATCAGTTTTTGCGCGCAAAAACTTTTGCCTCGAATATGGTTGCCCCTACAAGAACAATCGATATTGTAGGGGCAATCCGTAGCGTTTGCCCGCATCGAAGGGGTGGTATGGACAATCAGGCTTTCCTGCCCTAGTTGTATTATGCACGTTCCTAATGGAACAGAAAAAAGCTAAAAATATTTTATTAAACAATTACTTATATCAATAAATATATCAATAAATAACGGGTTGATTCACACCGTCCTCTTTGAGATTATAGTCGCCACCGTTAAGAACTGAATTTTAGCCAGTGCTGGGTATAATTTTCAAAAAGAAATTTATACCTTTCTTTTAGCCCTTTGACGAAGGTATTGTATCGCGTTAATTAATTATTGCCATATCCTTTGTTCGGAAAGTGCGATTAATCTAAAGGGGAACATAGTTCAAAAATAAGCCATCAAAAATAACAATCCAACGTGTGCAAAGCACAGTGAAAACCAAAGCGTGTTATAGTCGCCTAGAAAAGTCTTATTCCGTGCCAAAACCACGAACCTCTCTCAGTCTGAATCAAAACTTATCTACCGATTAGCAACCGGTTCTGAAACGTTTTAGTTTAGGAGTCTTCGCCCTGAAACGTTGCAGGCGGGGTTCGGAGCCCCGCTTGCTCGTGGCCGAAGTTATGACTAACTCCGAATTTTAATACTTTGGCTAATTTGGCGAATGGCGAACTTTAAACCAGGAATAGCGAATAGCGAATAGCGAATAAACCAATATTTATTGGCACCCTTCAAAAATATCGGGGCAACCATATTGAAAGGATTGCCCCTACATGCCCATTGTGTATTGTAATCTAGTTTTTGTGCACAAAAACTGATACTGAGATGGGCAATCCGCAGCGTAAGCCCTTTTCAGGATAAATGAAGGGTGCCTATTTATTAATTAATAAAATTTTTCTGTTGACGTATCAGAATATCATCAACAATTTTGACATAATTTACTGAAATATCATTAAATTATTCTATTATTGCACAAAAACCAATCGCGACTCAAAATTCGTTATTTGTCATTAGCGGAATTATTGAATAAATCATAAAATTGACAGTCAGAAAATTTTTGTGCATAAAAACTTTTGCCACATTTATACTTTGCACCGTCACAAATTGCGCTTTTGTCATTTTTCGTTACGCGAAAAATCTTCTTGAATTTGAAAAAATTTGGTTAGCTTATGAAAAATAAGCGACAAAACTCAGTTTATGACAGTGTTCAGTATAACCGCATCGCCTTTGAGCGGGTGTACTCCTTTTGTTTCGTTATAGATTTGCAGGAATATCAGACGCTAAGACAAATTTCAAAGTCAAACTAAACGTGGTGCTTTTTGGCAATAACAATTTAATAAACAGGTAATAATGTCAATTATTGTTATTGAGCCTAAATGGGTGCGATTGCCCTGAGTCTAGCGTGAGCAAAGGTGGAGAAATATTTATTTTTACTTTAAAATACCTAAAAAATTTAAAGTCGTTTTATAATAAGAGTTATCCAGAAAAGTTCAACCCCTGGAACTATCGTGCGTGCCATTAGTGTAGCCACGACATCAAACTGAGGTAACACTCTTTTGAGCCGCGAATAAATAAAAAAATAACCTAAAAACACGCGAGGCTCAACTTTGCGCGGCAAAACTTTTGCCTAAAAGATTGAATTTTAAGTATTAACTCATGTTATGCACTGTGCAGCTCAATAGTGGCACTTTTTTTAGTATAGATCAAATTGTTTTGTCATTTCGTTTGAGCGAGAAATCTTGAGCCATTTTCAGATTTCTGAGCAAAGCTCGAAATGACAGAGGAAGCATTGTGCGTAACATCAGGTATTAAATTTGGTGGATACAAATTGCGATATCCAATATTTTATGCCAATTTTTTCTAGAAAAACTTTTGCCTAAAACTTAGTCATTAAAGTTGAGCATCGCTTTAAAAACAAGAATTTATGTTTAATATTCTTTAAAAACATGGTCTTTTTACGTTAAGTCACACTAGGGGCAGTTTTACATAACTGATTTATATATAAAGTAAATTTATGCTTTCAATGAAGCCATTAGACAAAGCATTCGCCATTGACGAATGTCTATAGCTTGTAATAAGGCAACTCCCAAATAACAAAAGGGACACTGGGTTTCAACCCCTGAGATTTACGTTTCACACAGTATTTCGTTGTGGATTTGCCTAATAATTGTAACGAAGTTTTCGCTAAAGTTCCGACTTCATTATCTGAAAGTCTATAGCAGTGTGTACTTGTACCCTCAAAATGCGAATTAAGGGTTGAACAAGTCATTGAAAAATCACGTTATTAAAATTAACCATTTGGCGCGTATCTACCAATTTATTTTTTAACGTATTGTTTTTATTAGAAGCGGAAGTTTTAACTCTTAATTCGCATTCAAAGCCTTTTACCACGCTTAAACATTCTTACCATGCGAACAAACGCACAACCATAGTGACGGATTTTTCATTTTTTTGTTGATGTTGAACATGATGTATTCGTAATGAATGCGAAAGCCAGAATCCAGAAATATTTTTTAGGCAATAAAAACTTGTGGTAAATTTTTCCGTGATTTCTTTGTAACTCCCATCGATAGAGGGATGAACCGGGTTTGTTTGAGTGTTACAGAATTATTTGCAATATTTATTTTTTGAAAGTCAAGGGGAAACGTCACGTCACCAGTTGCAAACTAGCAAAGGTAAAACTATTTTTCCAACAGGCAGCTAGAACTAAAAAATCCCAATTTCCAAACTGAGAAACCAAGTGTTTTCAAAAAAATGGGGTTTCTGCCCAGGGATATTAATAATTTGGGTAATCCCTATAAGCAACTATGCATTTATTTGGTATATGGCCTTAAATTATCAAAATCTTAACTGGGGTGTGATGAATGTCGTATAAATCGGCTATGGTATTTTCCCCGCCTGCACATACTAACTAAAGGCTTATCCAAAACAGAGCAGGGTATCCATCGGGCACACCATCATGCTGCGAATTTTTCAATAAATTTATCTGGAAAGCGATAGAAATGGATGGGTAAAAGTCAAGTCAGGCACAACAATATATAAAGATAAAGAATGGTTTGCCTACCAGTGTGTGCGGGTTAGAACCAAAATCGAACCAAGCAAAACGGTGTGCATTGCTCCGATTGTACGTTATCAAAGCTCAAAGGCACTTACACACGAATGGAGACATTTATGCAATATTTCAATTTCAAGTCGGAAGGTTCGGGCTTGGCTTTTTAAGTGGATTGCTCATTATTACAGTGTGTATCTATTGACTTATTATTTAAGGAGACTATAAATGCCCAAAATTTTATTGGTAGAAGATAATGAAATGAATCGTGATATGCTCTCCAGACGTTTGAAACGTAAAGGTTTTGATGTCGCTATTGCCAAGGATGGGGGAGAAGGCGTAGACATGGCACACAGCGAGCATCCCGATTTAATTTTGATGGATATGAGTTTACCGGTCAAAGATGGCTGGACGGCAACTAAAGAGATTAAGGGCGCGGAGGATACTCAAAATGTTCCGGTCATTGCTCTGACGGCCCATGCCATGTCCGGAGACCGCGAACAAGCATTGGGCGCCGGCTGTGATGACTATGACACCAAGCCCATAGAATTACCACGCTTGCTTAGCAAGATTGAAAGTTTGCTGGCACGATAAAGGCAACACGCTGAGAGACTCGCTATGAGCGTTTTAGAAACTGGCGGTTTGGGAGGGGCAATGGGAGAAGAACTCGGTAGAGAGTTTGAACTGGTGGATAAGGGACTTGATTTGCTAACCCCCACCAGCACTATTATTGCCTATACTGAGATGCTCTTAGAATACGCCAATAATAATGTCGCTTGCCAGGGTTTGATTCCTGACTTCAACAAAATGTTGACCGCTGGTGATCAATTGTCAAGCTTAATCACGGAGTTGTTTTCCAAAAAAAATTATGGTAACGTTGATTTTGAAGCCTTGAGTTTCCAAATTCGTCATGATTTACGCACGCCAATTAACGCGATTCTTGGTTATGGCGAGATGTCGCTTGAGGAACTTGAGGATATGGGTGAGGAAACTCACCCTGAAGCCTGTGTCGATCTACAAAAAATTCTCAACTCGGCGCGACGATTGCTGACTTTGATTAGCGATCTGTCTTATCTTCCCCCCAAAGTGGAACCGCCACCCCAAAAAAAACCTGAACCTGAACTAAAGAGTTCAAACACACAGAAGGAACCGGAAGTACACACTATACCTAACCCGGCTCCGAAAGTGGATTTAGTCAAGCCACCGCCGGCATCATCGTTGAACATTGATGTACAATCAGGTGAATTTCAGGTTGATTTAGCGCGTAAACAATCGCTATTGGTAGTAGATGACAAAGACAATAACCGCGATTTATTGTCGCGCCGTTTGAAAAAACAGGGATTTGAAGTCGAAGAGGCTGAAAATGGTCAGCAAGCTCTGCAAATGATTGGCGGTAAAAATTTTGATCTAGTGCTACTCGACATCATTATGCCAGAAATGAACGGCTATCAGGTTTTGGAGATACTCAAAGCCGACAAAGAACTGAGCCGTATTCCGGTGATTATGATTTCGGCCTTAGATGAAATTGAGAGCGTTGTGCGTTGCATAGAAATGGGAGCCGAGGATTATCTACAAAAACCGTTTAATCAAGTTATTTTAAATGCGAAAATATCGGCCACACTAGACCGCAAAAGGCTACGTGATCGTGAACGTGACTTTCTCAAAAAAATACAAGACGAACAAGAAAAATCGGAAAAATTGTTGCTAAATATTCTGCCCCAACCGATTGCTGAGCGTTTGAAAAAAGGAGAAAGTACGATTGCTGACAGTTTCCCCGATGTCACCGTATTGTTTTCTGACTTGGTGGGGTTTACGGAATTGTCCACGGGTATCTCAGCCTCGGATTTGGTGGAAAAACTGAACCAAATTTTCTTAGCTTTTGATAGATTGACTGAAAAACATGGCTTAGAAAAAATTAAAACGATTGGTGATGCGTATATGTTGGTGGGAGGCGTACCCACTGCATGTCCCGAACATGCTGAAATTGTGGCCGATATGGCTTTAGAAATGCTCGAAGAAATCCATCTGTTGAATGAAAAAAACGACGAGAATTTCAAAATTCGTGTTGGGATTCATACAGGGCCCATCGTCGCTGGCATCATTGGCAAAAAAAAGTTTATTTATGATTTATGGGGTGATACTGTGAATATTGCTAGTCGTATGGAATCGCAAGGTATCCCCAATTGCGTACAGGTTTCAGAAAGCACATATCAACGCATCAAAGATAAATTTATTTTGGAGCATCGCGGTCCCATTGAGGTAAAAGGTAAAGGGAAAATGGTGACTTATTTACTTAAAGGGAGAAAATAATTGTGAATAATAAATTGTGTTCGCGCCTAAAGTTTTGGCGCGATTTGTGAATGAAAAACATCTGAATTGTGAAGGAAGGCGTTTCCTTTTTGTGTCCCCCTATCGGGGGAGAGCAAAAGTGCCCTTTGACGAAAAAGTTGGGGGGAGAGTGACGTTTAGCACCCGTCAAAAAATAACTTATAGACGTTCAGAAAAATATTTAGGCAAAACCGTAAAGCGTTTCCAAAACGCTTTACGGTTTATAACTGAAATTATTTATCTGAAAAGCTATAGTACTTAGTAGGGTGGGCAACGTCTTTTTGTTGCCCACCTGTTGCCGGCCTATAGTACTTAGTAGGGTGGGCAACTTCTTTACGTTGCCCACCTGTTGCCGGCCCCAAAATATGTCACACCGTAGGGTGGGCAACGTCTTTTTGTTGCCCACCTGTTGCCTTCTACCTCAAATGGAGGTCACACTCGTTTTGTCGGGTAAGATGAGGAGTCGGCCAACTTTAGTTTGGGCGGTTCCAAGATTAATCTGGCCGACTCCTGTACAAAAAGCGATAGAACCGGTTATTGGTTAAGCTGGTAGGATGCCTCTTTAAACTAAACTTATTGCTTTGGAAGACTTTAGTACAACGCATTGAAGGAATAAACTGATTTTAATGTTAAGGGGTGGCTAAATCGCTTAGCCATGACAATTTCCTTCAAGCCATTTTTCATGACCAAATACCCTTGAAGCCTGTTACCCATTACCCATTAGTTTAGTTGGTAAGCGGTTGGAGGCAACCCAATAAGGGCCCAAAAAACTTCTGTGCTAATTCTTTAAACGGCGCATTTTCCAGCGGCGTACTTTCTTCAGCACCACCAAAACACAACCGGTAATATTCATCTTCCGCCTCGCCGCGTGCAAAGTCGCTGCCCCGCCAAGTGTTTTGGGCGCGGTAAAAAGCCTCGTCTTCGGTTTTACCACCCAACAGGTTTTCCATAAAAGTTAAAGAGGATTCGGGAAAAAAATACAACGGTTGAGTAAGTCCTTGCCAATAATAGTCCCTTAGCAACATTTGTAAAATGTCCTCACTATTCTTCACCGGTTGAAATTCCCAGCCGCCATTTTCGCCTATCAAGAAACTCTGACGCGGCAAGTTTTTGTCAGGCAAGCTATTGAGTATTAAATGATGAATCCACAGTTGAATGAAGTCTTTCGCTTTGAGTTTGGCACAGCGATAATGCATCAACTGACTGCGCCATAATCTACTCAAATCCCCAGTGATACGCATATCGGCGACAGTCAGATTAATCGGAACCGATTCCAGCTTCTTTTGTTTGATCGTCGCCTGTTGCACACGCTCAACAACCGGCTGTATTTGCCCAATCAGTTTGCTATAGGCATAATCGCCGATTGCGCCGTGCGGCAATTGCCCACTGGCTTTCACAATGGCTTGATATTCATGTAAATCCACGCCTTCTAAACTCTTTTCTACCAGCGTCTGATTGAGGTTATAACGATCCAGCCCTTGCACCTCAAACGGCTCAGTTTCATCAAGTAAACCCTCGCCTGTTTGTAATTCTATCCCTAAGCGTTCTTTTAACAAAAACTCGGTGGGATTTCTAAAGAAACGAGTGAGGCGGTTAATCTCCACCGTTTTCCAAGCGGCTATCGGTTGAGGTTCTGGCAGCGGCTCAACAATGAAGGCGTTGATACCTCTGCGTTCATTCTGGAGGGCGGTGCTGGCGGTGCAATACTCACTGGAAAAACTGAATAAGTGTTTATCCGTCTCGTTAAAATAACGAGGACTAAAGGCTTGCAACGGATGAAGCGTGATTAAATAGTCCAAAATGTTGTTGTGCTGAGGATGCGTAAAACCTTTGCTGATATAATCCAATAGTTCACTCGCCAACACCGACGGTGGCATCACCGAATTATCGTGGATACTTTGCCCAACATAACTGACATAAAAGTAGTCTCGCGCTGAGAGCAATGATTCCAAGAACAGATAACGATCATTTTGACGACGCGAGCGATCACCGCGCCGAGCATTTTTTGCAATCAGATCAAAACTCAGCGGTTTGCTGGGACGCGGATAAGCGGTGTCATTCATGCCTAACAGGCAAACCACGTTAAACGGAATACTCCGCATTGGTAGCATGGTACAAAATGACACACGTCCTGTCAGAAAATTAATGGGTAATGGTTCACCTTCCAGATGGTGGCGCAAATAGCCCAATATCACTTCATAACTCACCTCGGCATTAAATTCCGCACGCTGGCTATTTTCAACCAGTGAATTCAATACGTTACGCACTTGTTGGCTTTCTGCTTCGCTGTTTTCATCAGGACTTAAAAAACGATCTAATGCCTTTGTCAGAAAGTCCGCCCATTCTGGTAAAGGGCGGGGTTGCTCTAGGGCTTGCACACAGTCAAACAAATCTTCCACAAACGCCACTAACTTATTGAGTATCAATGTATCGCTTTCTTCAATACCCTCATAAGGCAAGATGCCATTAAACAAACGCTCGCCGCTATCGTCGGGCTGCGTACAACCGAGCAATAAACGATTTAAACCCGCCCGCCAAGTATTTTCTTCAAACGCGGGTAAATTCATGCGTTCCCTATCGGCTTTATCCATGCCCCAACGTATTCCCGTTTTATCTATCCAGTGCCGAATCAAATATAAATCTGGTTCGCTCAGTTCAAAACGTCTTTGCACGGCCTCGGATTCTAGCACCGCCAACACTTGGTTGACTGAAAAACGGCCTTTACGGAGTTCTAGAATGGCAAAAAAAGTATCAATCAACGCACTTTCACCACGCAAGCTGCGATCTGCAATACTAAAAGGAATTTGCTTGGCTGGTTCTGGGGTGGTGGCAAATACCGCCTCAATAAACGGCGCATACGTCTCAATGTCTGGCATCATCACCAACACATCTTTAGGTAACAGGTTGGGATTTTCTTCAAACAACGCCAACAATTGATCATGCAACACTTCCACTTCACGCATTGGGCTATGGCAAGCGTGAATTTGGATTGACTTATCATCTATCTCAATCGGCTTTTTTTGCTCAACACCCCGTTCACGCAATTCCAGAATATCCGATTGAAGACAAGCCAAAAGCGTCGCTTCACCGGGATTGTCATAATAGTCGTGAGAGATGTGATCATAGTCATTGAGCATATCAATAAAATCGCGCCCCATTTTGCCCATAGAGGCTAATAAACTATTGCCTTTTTCATAGTACGACGCTTCGACGGAAGTCGATTTACTTTTGTCCTTTGCGGTTTTATAAGCTATATCGCTATCTGAAACAATATGCCCCCAATATTCCAGACAGGGATTGAGCAAAAATACATGTATTTCTATTACTTTCCCCAATTCTGCTAACACTTCCAAATGAAATGGGGGCAATGCGGAAATGCCAAATACTGACACACGCTGAAATCGTGTCTTTTCTGCAAGACGCTGCACCTTGTTAAAAAAAAGCGTCCGCAATTTGGCGCGATGCGGTGTGCCATAACGTGCGACTAACTCTCGCCACAAGATCGCCTGCCAACGCGCCTGCGGCTCTTTTTCTAACTCACGAGGTTGCGTGCCATTTTCCCAATCTGCCAGCCACGTTGGACGATATACCACATATTGATCAAAAAGATCGGCTAACCGCCAAGCCAATTGAAAACGTTTAATATGCTGTTCATCGTCCTGCAAGTAACCGTTTAATTCGGTAAACTCTTGATGCGCCAAAAACGCCGGCAAGATATCCATGAGACTCCACACCATCACATCACGTTCAAACTGAGATGTGTCTGGCAACTTGCCCAAAGTCTCTTTGAACACTCGCCATACGATGGTACTGGGAAACGGAAAATAGCCATTTGCCCACACGCCCAACTGTTCAGCTAATGACATTGACACCCATCGTTCCATGCCTTGACTTTGCACGACGATGACTTCTTGCTT
>QNER01000142.1 GCA_003646175.1 Candidatus Parabeggiatoa sp. nov. 1 | reverse complement strand
CCTCCAAAAAGGAGCAACGGATTTTGTGGAACTCGCACTGATTATGAATTGGGAAAAACAATTATTAATTATTAACTCGACAATGTCACATTCAAGCCATAGCGTAGGCTAACTCATGCTACCAGCGCGTAATACGGATAATGTGACATTGTCAAATTAATGACTAATTGTTAATTTATATAGATGTTCAGAGAAATAGCTTCACGGATACCATCCCTTTTCGGTATAGTGTATCTACTTAATAGGGGCAAGCTTAGTAACCGGGGAACTGTTCAGTAACTGTTGAGCATCACATAATCTTTCTTTGTGTAGCTGTATAGGAGGAAATTTAAATGACAGAAAAAACTTGGGGGTGGACCTCATTTTGGGTGTCCATGCTCCTTGTTGGCGTGCTTATTGGTTTGTGGGTGTTGGAAAGTCAACGTAAGCCCGAAATCAAGATGCAATTAACCAGCCTTACGGGAGAGTGCCCGTCATCGACTGACACGAGCGACACGAACGATTGTGGCGTGGATACATGGTTGAAGGACAACTGGTACTCTCTATCAAAGCGGGAAAATGATGAACCATCAAAGGGAATTGAAATTCCCACCGGGATATTTATCCAATCCCTTAAGTTTGATTCTGCTAGTGAGGTCAACTTAACGGGTTATCTCTGGCAAACATTTTCAAAAAAAAAATTAGCTGATATTGGAAAGCAGCTTGTGTGGACAACCGCTTTTGAAAAAGAGATTGCAGAAGCAACAAGGGATAAAATTCGTGACAATGGTTTTGTCATTTTCCCAGAAGAAGTCAGTTCAAGCAACACTAGAATCATCCTGACGGATGAGATTTTGCTCAAAAAAGAGCAAACCACGGGTACTGAAGAAGTACTGAAGGATAATATTCTGTCCGATAGTCGGCTGCAAAACGACGACGATGAAGTACTGTTCATTTGGTACTTTGACACCACTTTGCGCCAGCGTTTTCACTATGACGAATATCCTTTTGACACAAAAAAGGTCTGGGTAAAAATGTGGCCAAAATCCTTTGGTAGCCGTGGCATCATTCTTATCCCAGATTTAGCTTCCTACAAAGATACAAATACGGATGCTATTTTTGGCATTGAGAAAGAAATTGTGTGGGGCGGTTGGGAGAGAAAAAATACGTTTTTCGATTATGAGTGTTCTTCCTATGACACGACTTTCGGTGTCGGAAACTTTCTGGATTTGAAAAAATTGGAAGCAAATTTATCTTGTTGGTGGAAGGGGAACACTGAGTTGAAGAGCATTTATCCAACCCTTCGCTACAACATCGTTGTTAAACGAAAATTCCTGAATGCTTTCATCATCAATTTCATACCATTATTTGTAGTCGCTATGCTACTGTTTGGTCTGACTATGATGGTTACTGGCAATCAGGCAAAAACCAACAAGTTTGGTTTGAGTACCTCTGGCATTATTGCTTCATGTTCGGCCTTATTCTTTACGGTAATGCTCTCTCATATCCAGTTACGCGAACAGTTTGAGGGCGCGGGATTTATCTATATGGGATATTTTTATCTCCTGATCTATTTGCTCATTCTGATGGTTGCCATTAACAGTTATCTGTTTTCTGTTGGATGGTCATCTCGCTTGGGGATTATTCCATACAAAGATAATCTTATCCCCAAAGTGGTTTTTTGGCCTTTTCTTCTGGGTGCAATGGTTATCATTACCTTAATCGCTTTTTGGCATTTTCTTATTGGGAGCGCAGTGGTTATCATTACCTTAATCGCTTTAGGGTGGGGTGTTAAATCGATTGCCAAACGCTCAAGTGGGTTGACAAAAACATAATTTCCTCATAGTTATATTGATAGGAGTCCAATATTTATTTTGAATATTCAAGATGAATCTTGGACTCCTATTTTTTTCTAGTTCCCACCTATTCTGGACGCGCCTGCGTCCTATTTCTGACTACGGAAACCCTAATGCCTCAACTTTTAACACTCTCCAGAGCAGCGCGTCTAGTAGGCGTTACGCGCAGTGCGCTACAAAAAAAATCCGAAACGGTGAATTGTCTACCTTTGAAGGCGATATCGCTGTCACCGAACTCTTACGCGCCTACCCGGATACACAAATGGAAAAAAATACCACCATGCTAGAACGAGTGGAGCGAATCAAAGCTGCCGCCATGTATGATCGACAACCAGAACAAACGGCCTTGCCAAGTCCCGAAGTGCTCGCCGCTCGTCTTACCGCGTTAAGCAAAGAACTTATTTCAGTCAAATCCGACTTAAATAGCTATTCGGAACTGGTTGAAACACTCACACAAAAACTGAGTGAGACTGAGACAACCGATGACGCCAATTTGCGTTTTAGCGTCGCGGCACTCCATGATTGGTTAAAAAACGGCCCGACGCTCCCAAAAAATCACCGAACCAGCCGCACAATTACTCGCCAAAGATACTGTCCTTCGCATTATGGCCGCTCAGGTTAAAATCATTCCCAGCGGGCATGAATTCTTTTTTGAAGGTAATGATTCCATCTTGGAAGCGGCACTGAAGGCAGGTTTAGCCTTAAATTATGGTTGTGCCAGTGGTAATTGTGGCTTATGTAAAGCCAGAATTGTTTCAGGTGAAGTGCAGAAAATTCGCCACCACGACTATGTTATCAGTGAAGCGGAAAAAGGTATGGGCTATAAGTTGATGTGTTCCCATACGGCCGTCACCGATATCACTATTGAAGCTGCCGAAGCTCACAGTGCTGAAGATATTCCGTTGCAAGAGATAGAAGCAACCGTCAAAAAGCTTGAATCCCTGGCTGACAATCTATTAGTACTGCGTCTACAAACGCCCAGAACGCAAACGTTACGGTTTTTCGCCGGCCAATCGGCCACGCTTACGGTAGAAGACGGCGCATCCGCGACTGTGATGGACGCAACCTTGAGTTTCATTTGCATAAAATGCCCAACAATCCGTTTACCGAAACGGTTTTTAGCCACTTGAAAAAGGGGCAAACCGTGAACATTGAAGGTCCGAAAGGCAATTTTGTTCTGCAAGAAGACTCAACACGCCCCACCCTGTTTCTGGCTTACTCACACGGTTTTGCGCCCATCAAAAGCCTTGTCGAACATGCGATATCTTTGGATATGGTAGCCGCTTTCCATTTGTATTGGATCATCCCCGCTGACGGCGAACACTACCAGAGCAATCAGTGCCGCGCTTGGGCGGATGCGTTGGACAATTTTCAATATACACCACTGACAGCTAGTTCTGACGAGGAAACACAATTAAAACAAGCACTCGCTCAGGTTGTGGCAGATTACCCTGATCTCAACGATTTTGAAGTATACCTCGCCGGGACTGACTCTTTTGTCACCGTTGCCGAGGCACTGCTACGCCAGCATCACCTACCCGATTCGCAATGCCATTTGGCAACCGTTATTTAGTAAAATAATTGATAAATCAAACATATAAAAATAAATAAACCAACAAACCTAAAATAAATCCATCCAGAAACGTCAGTTCTTAACGGAATGTCAAGCTTATGAAATATGTTGGTTGGAAACCGGCAATAAATTTCTTGGTAGTCCAGTAAAAGTAGTGATGGCACTTAAACGGATACTATCCCTCGGAGGGATAGCATCCGTAAAATCACTACATGTACAGGACTACCAATTTTTTTTATATTAGACTTGTCCGTAAATAAATTTTTAACTAATAAAAACAAACAATTAAATTCACAAAACCCTTATTTTCGGACAAGTCTATTTCAAAAAAATGACATGGGATTTTTTTTGATGGGCAAACAGATCTCCAATATTTATCTTGGACACTGGCAAAATGGGAGGAGAATGGGTGAAAAACATAGTGATGATTCATGGTATGGCGGGCGGTGGCTGGTGTTGGGAAGATTACAAGCACTTTTTCGAGCAAAAAGGCTATCGTTGTCACACCCCCACTTTACGTTTTCACCAATATTCTATTTATTCAACGCCTAATCCCCAGTTAGGAACCACAAGTATTTTGGATTATGTGGCAGATTTGGAGAAAGAAATTCACCAGCTAGATTCAAAACCTATCATTATTGGGCACTCAATGGGGGGACTGATTGCCCAAATACTAGGGAGTCGTGGTTTAGCTCAAGCCCTCGTGTTAATAACACCGGCACCACCTCACGGTATTCTGATATCAAAAAGGCTATTATTCATTAAAGGTTTCTTGGGTGTCGTTACAAAATGGGGCTTTTGGAAAAAACCCTTTCGCCCAAGCTTCAATGGATTTGTTAATTCAGTCGCTCACTTGCTACCAGCTTCTCAACAAAAAGCCATTTATGACAGAATGAGCTGGGAATCGGGACAAGTGGGGATGGAGATAGGTTTTTCGATGTTTTATAAAAAACCGCCTACTAAGGTAGATGAATCAAAGATAACTTGCCCAATGCTGGTGATTGGGGCGACACAGGATAGAATAATCCCCATTTCTTTGGTTAACAAAGTGGCGAAAAAGTATAGTGCGGTTTCAACCTACAAAGTGTTTCCTAATCACGCTCATTGGATTATTGGTGAAGAAGGTTGGCACGAGGTTGCTGAGTATATAGCTGACTGGCTTAAAAACCATAACGGATAGTATCCCTTCAAGGGATGCTATCCGTGAATATTTTATTTGTACAAGGCGAACTTTGTACTCCAGAGACTTTTTGGTTTTTTTTTTCGCGCCAGATTCGCCTGGAACGAATGAAACTTTTGGGCTAATGGCACGCACGATACGTTGCGGACGGGGTTGCAAATCCAGTTCAGCCAGTGTAACTACCTAGAACTATCGTGCGTGCCATTAACCTATTACCCATTCATTACCCATTACCAAAGGCTTACTTATTCAACTGTTCGGCTATGTTCAGAATCGTAATACTCGTTTTTATTCCCTCAACGCCAAAGTCGTTGTCGTTGATCAGTGCCACATAATCACTGTTGAGTACTGCCATTCCTTCAACATTGGACATCAAATCCGCTTTCTCACTCAAAGAATCAAACACCTTGGTTTTGCTCAGTGGCGTAATACCTTGAGCGGCCAAATCGGGCAACGTTTCTAACGACAGGGACTGACTAGTGGCTTCTGTATCCCATTCTGTGCCAAGAATATTAGTGGTATCGGCTGATATTAAAATACGATACAACTTGGTATGTCTGGTGACACGTTCCAAAATAACCAATTTATCAGTGCCTAAAGCCACCATTTCACTGACTTTAACATCGCTTTGTTGGCTGGTGTTATCACCGGTAAAAGTGTCTGGCTTATCCAGTTCGTAGACATATTCACCCACCACGCTGTCTAACTCGCCACCAGACTGGAGACTGATTTTGAATAAGCGGACATAACGGGAACTTTCAAACGCTGCACTATCAGGATTAGCCAACGGGCTTTCCATCATAAAATACAAAAATTGCCCATCAGGACTGACAGCAAGCGATTCAATGCCACGATTAGTTTGCCGCTTTGCCAAGATAGCGGGTAACGAACCAGTCACCCGATAATTCGCATTTGCTAAATCATTTTCTACCCCGTTTGGCACAAAACGCCCAAGAATACGCCCCTTCGCGTTAACGTAAATTAAACTGGGGGAATATTCTTCCGCCACCCAGAAACTCTGATTGGGCAATCTGACAAGGGCTTCTGGATCAACACCTTCTGGATCAAAACCTTGTAGGTTGCCTTGATTGTCATAGCCGTTTTCCGTCGTGGTGATTGTTGATAAATTGGGCATCCCAGAAATAGGCTGATCATCCAGATCTAACAATTTGATGGTCTGAATGACTTCATAGCCAACCTTGGTGCCAGCAATTCCCCCAGTGTCGATATTGAATTTGTAAATGGTTGGGGTAAAACTGGGCACTGCGAAAATTTGGCCGGTTGTATCTACCGCGCCATTATTCATACAGAAATCAGTCACCCCAAGCACGGCAGCGCTTTCAGCACAAGAAATAGTGGGGCCTCTGTCGGTGATGGTAAAAAATTCATCGGCCGAGTCTTCAGAAAAGTGGAAGGCCCCACTACCAACCCCAACATCTAATGTCAGGGTTTTCCCCCCTTTAAAAGACACACTCTCCACATTCTCTATCGACTCATTGACTTCAATCTCTTCCTCACTCAGTGTCACATCTGAGATGAGCCCACCAACAACATCATCGTCATCGCATCCCGTTACGGTGGCAATCACGACCCCACAAACTAAGGGGTATAAAGGGCGTAAGTTCATATTGCAATCTCCAAATTAATCTAAAAAGAACTACAAGGATTGTATATAAGAAAGGATTTAGGCGATTTCTCAAAAATTAATATACCAAGGGTGCTATTTCCAAAATCAATTTTGGGCTCCAACAACCGTGTAAAGGAGTTCAAAATTGATTTTGGAAACGGTATATTTTTTCCCAGAAATAGCCTTAACCTTGATAAGATTTTTTCATCAAAATATATTCTTGCACAGGTATAACCGACATTCATCACACCCCTGTTAAGTTTTTGATAATTAAAGATAAAATAAAAATAAAATTTATCAGCACATAAAATAAATTTTAAATGAGCTATAATTCAATGACTTATAACAATTGTGTGCTGAATGCGGGGCACAAGTGACACTTTTGTCATTTCAAGCAAAGCTCACGAAATCGGAAAATCAGTTCACTCAGATTTCTCGCTTCATAAGATACCAAAGATTTCTTGCTTCACTTGAAATAGCGGTTTTTACCCCGCTTCTTTTATAACATCCTTTTAACCATTACAATAGTTGTCCAAAAAAAGTATGGTTCGGATATTTAAAGTTTAGCAAACCTCAAAGGGATTTTCCAAAAACGCCAAAAACAAATATTTTCGTCAATAGCTATAAAAAAACTTTCAAATGCTGCGGTTAACGGTTACGCGCAAAAATATAGGGCGGATATTGGGGCGATGTGGTTATCGTTTGCACCGATATAAATTGCGGGTAGTCCTGTTCCAGTCGTGATGATGTCCAAACGGATACTATCCCGGGGAAGGGATAGCATCCGTAACATCACTACATGTTTAGGACTACCAAATTGCGTTCTTGTCATTTGAATCAATGTGATAAATCTTATTAAAATGGCTCAATATTTCTGAGCAAAGCTCCAAATGACAGTTTTACTTAGTTTATAAAACTGTGTCAAAAAAAAAATCTATGTACAGGACAAAAAATAAGTCGTTAATTTTATTGAAATTGATTAAATATCAATTTGACGTAAACACAATAAGTTAGATTAAATCAGTATAATGTCTAATATATATTTATTTTCGGATAAATATTTTGGCTTTGTTTTAAAGGTTTGTATTTTAACAGTTCATAAAATTTTATGCCAATAACACCTACTCACTCCCCCCGTGTTGGATTATTCGTCACCTGTTTAGTCGATTTATTCCGCCCCAATGTCGGTTTTGCTGCTATTAAACTGCTAAAACAAGCAGGTTGTCAAGTCGAAGTCCCCACTGCTCAAACATGTTGTGGGCAACCGGCGTATAACAACGGTGATTTGGTAAATAGTCGTGCTATTGCCAAACAAGTTATTAATACTTTTGATACATTTGATTATATAGTCGCACCGTCGGGTTCTTGTGCTGGGATGCTTAAACAGCATTATCCGCAATTATTTCAAAATGATCCTGAATGGCAAGCCAAAGCGCAAGCTTTTGCCAACCGTTGTTATGAATTGGTGAGTTTTTTAACCGATGTGCGCGGTATGACGTTTGTTAATGCCAGTTTTGAGCAAACTGTCACCTATCACGATGCCTGCGCGGGTTTGCGAGAACTCGGAATTTACGCACAACCTCGACAATTATTAAATAGTGTGCAAGGCCTAAAAATAACAGAAATGGCTGAAACCGAGGTTTGTTGTGGTTTTGGTGGCACATTTTGCGTGAAATATCCCGACATTTCCACCCGTATGGTATCGGACAAAGTGGCTAACATTCAAGCCACTTCGGCTACCATTTTACTTGCGGGGGATATGGGCTGTTTGCTAAATATCGCTGGGCGTTTAAAACGTTTAAATAGTCCAGTGAAAGTTTATCATGTTGCCGAAGTCTTAGCAGATATGATCACTGTGCCGGCTATCGGGGAAGGGGAAAACTAGTCAGTTATCAATTATCAATTCGTCGCGATAGTTTCTGCGGGTAAAAACTATCGCTACTAAATCAGTTCTATAGATTCTCAGAAAAATTAACGAAACGGATGCTATCCCTTCTTAGGGATAGTATCCGTTAATTTCGAAAGTTTTTTGTGCATAAAAATTGTTAATATTTTTCCTAGGAATCTGTTGGACTTAATAGCTAACCTATTGTTTATACTGAAATTTTAATTTTAGACTCAATTGATAAATCACTTGTATATCAATAACTTAATACAACAAGCCCGACAGATTCCTATAATTTCAGTAAAAAACCGTAAAGCGTTGCAAAAACCTTGAAGGTTTCGTTGCTCTATTTTTCTGAACGTCTATAGTAGTAAAAATCAGGTTCAGTATTGATTCAAAAGTTGCTCCTGTTTTTGTGCCTGATATAAAAAGCAACAAGTTACGGTTTTATTTTGGCTTCATCATTCACAATTCACCATTTTCACCGCCCCAGATTTCTCCTGTCATCGAACGGAATGACACAGACAAGTTTTTTTCGTTCAGGCACTATCTACAATTGAGCCAGTTGTGCGATCTCAGGTGGTAGCGTTGTCAGGTAATTGTTACGGAGTGTTAGCCTTTTTAAATGAGCCAGTTGGGTGATTTCAGGTGGTAACATAGTCAGTTGATTACCACTGAGATTTAGCAGTAACAATTGAGAGAGTTGTGCGATCCCAGATGGCAACGCCGACAGTTGATTGCCTTGGAGGAATAGCTCTTTTAAATGAGTGAGTTGTACGATCTCAACTGGCAACGCTGTCAATTTATTGGAAGAAACTTCTAGCCGTTGCAACTGAGCTAATTGTCCGATCTCAGGGGGTAGCACTGACAGTTGATTATCACTAAGGTATAACACTTGTAACCCCGCCAGTTGTCCGATTTCAGGGGGCAGCGTCATCAGTTGATTGCCTAAGAGATTGAGCATTTCCAACTGAGCCAGTTGCCCGATTTCAGGGGGCAGCGTCATCAGTTGGTTGCCACTGAGATCAAGCACTTGCACGTCAGTCAGTTGTGCGATTTCAGGTGGTAGCGTGGTTAGTCCCTTGTAGCTAAGGTTAAGCTGTGTCACCTTGTTTTTGGCAGCGTGTTCAATAATGTGGTGTAATTCTTTTTGATTCATAATGTCTTAACCAGATAACGTTTATTTCATTGTTATTTCTGTTATTTTAGTGATTGTTCGGATTTAAATGGTGCCTGAACGAAAAATTACAAGGTGTGACGGATAGCATCCCTTCGAGGGATACTATCCGTGAAGTATGGTGTGACGGATAGCATCCCTTCGAGGGAGACTATCCGTGAAGTTATTTACTATTATCACTTCTAATAAAATCCATTATGCATTCCTATCAACAAGATTTTTTAGAATTTGCTATTGCCCAAAAGGTCTTATGTTTTGACAATTTTACGTTAAAGTCTGGACGGCAGAGCCCCTATTTTTTTAATGCTGGTTTATTTAATACTGGCAAAGCCCTAGCCCAACTCGGCCGTTTTTACGCGCAGGCTATACAACACTCTGGAATAGACTTTGATGTGTTATTTGGCCCCGCCTATAAAGGTATTCCTCTCGTCACAGCGGCCGCCATTGCGTTAGCAGATCATCATCAGCGCCATATTCCGTATTGTTTCAATCGCAAAGAAGTTAAAGATCATGGTGAAGGTAAGATCATGGTTGGCGCGCCTTTGGAAGGCCGCGTTTTATTAATCGATGATGTGATTACTGCCGGGACAGCAGTACGTGAAGCGGCGCAACTTATTGAAGCAGCAGAGGCACGATTGGTTGGTATCGTGATTGCGCTAAATCGCCAAGAGCGTGGGCAAACAAAACTGTCCGCGATTGAAGAAATAGAACAGACGTATGGTATCCCGGTAGTCAGTATTGTCAATTTGGAGAATTTAATCAGTTACCTTGAACAACAGCCCGATAAAAGGGAAAAGTTGGCTGCTATTCGGGATTATCGTAACAAATATGGTGTCTAAGGGGGAAGGGGGAAGAAATTGAGAAATCCGATTTTTTGGAGAAATCGGATTTCTTTGATCTCATTATCATTTTGGTTGTCTATGTAAACTCCATACAATTAACACATAGAACAAAATAGATATAGGTAATGCCACATAAAACAGAATGATAAACCAAAGTGTTATCTGAATAGTGAAAAGCACTTGCATCAATTTGGGAAATTGTTTTATGCTACTAATTGATTTAGGATAATAAGAAAAGTAAATTGCTGATAAACCAAATACCCAAAACATAATAAATGTTATAAAGATAGAAATTTTCTCGTGTAGAACGACGTGAAGCAAGAAAAGACAAACTGTGGCAGAAAATAATAACCATCTAATAGGATGTATAGATTTCCAGAAAAATAATTTGGCAGCCAATAGCTAAAGCAATTGTCTGAAAGCTCAAGTCCCCTAAAGGGGACTAAATCCTTAACCAATTTCTTTTTCTGGAATACTATAGTTTGATCGCAAGCAATTCATAAATTTCTAGCATCAAAAATACCTTTCGTCGTTAATTTGAGGTTAAAGCAAATCCGATTTCTTCAAGAAATCGGATTTATCAACTCCTTTCCCCTAGTACATGATCGCTCCAATACCCAAGCCACCTTCAAGCCGAGTTACTCGTTTGTTTTTCGGTTTTTTTCATTCACAATTCGCCTAAAGAGCGTGCAAAAACTTCTATAGCGAACACAATTCACACTTCACAATTCACAATTCACAATTCACAATTCACAATTCTCCCCTTCAAGCAAAGCTTGTAAATAGGCCACATTCTTTTCCTCCTCACGCCAATCAAGTGGCGGATAGTTCTCCAATTTCGCATGGCTACGCAACAATATGTCAAGAAAAATATTTCCATCCCTGCTTGTTATGCCGGATATGAAGGCAGGATAAATGGTGCTGTGAGTGCGCTGTGCTAGCCAGATAAAACCGCGTTTGAGTTTACGTGATTTTCCTGGTAAAACCACACCCCCTTGAGGAAATAACGCGATAACTTCGCCAGCCTCCAAAGCTTTTAACGCCGGTCGCAACGCAGTTTCCGGATGAACACTACGATCAACTGGAATGCAACCAATGGCTCTAAAAAACCACTTCAAGCCAAAAAGTTCATAGTACTCGCGAGCTATCAAAAAACGTAACGGGCGGCGAGTAGCTGCAATCAGTAACATCGGATCTAATGTTGAAATATGATTTGCTACCAAAATTGCCGCGCCTTGCGCGGGCAACTCAATCGGCGTGTATTGTAAACGATGGTAATACTTGCAAAATAGGCGGTTTAAACCATCTACAAAATTCATCCAAGACGCTCCCCAGTCGGTTTGTTGCGCGGCCGTAATTGCTTTGAATGCACGTATTAGTAACCATAACAAAATAATAAGAATGATAATGGCTGTAATATTGAATAAGTCGTACATGATTGTTACCTATAAATAACTACAAGGATTGTTTATAAGAAAGGATAAATAACAATAACTACAAGGATTGCTTATAAAAAAGGATAAACCAGCTATAACTATAGTTTTTCCGAAAAATAATGTAACGAAACGGATGCTATCCCTTTTTTGGGGATAGTATCCGTTTAACTTTGAGTGGTGAAATTAAT
>QNER01000141.1 GCA_003646175.1 Candidatus Parabeggiatoa sp. nov. 1 | reverse complement strand
TCTAAAATGTCGGGGTGTGGCGCAGTCTGGTAGCGCACTTGCATGGGGCGCAAGTGGTCGTGGGTTCAAATCCCGCCTCCCCGAAAATTATTATCTAATAAATTAATGGGCGCATTCCCATTTTAAAAATAATGCACCCAAGTTGATTTGTTCTAAAATGTCGGGGTGTGGCGCAGTCTGGTAGCGCACTTGCATGGGGCGCAAGTGGTCGTGGGTTCAAATCCCGCCTCCCCGAAAATCCTACCAATAATTTTCCTACCAATAATTTCCTAATTCTCATTCTCCTCCAAAAAAACCACCGACGTGCTGCTTAGCTTTCGCTTATTTTTTCTTTATGTAAATCATTGATTTTAGGTTTTGACGACTCAGGAATAACTGACGAATTTTCTCAAGAGTGTCAAGAAGCCGAAACACCAAAAATACTAAGTCACTGAATTTATTAGATACATTTATAATGCGTTGACTTTAAAACTCAAAAAATAACCGATTGATATCGATGTCATTTAATTCACGATGCACTAAAAAATAAGCGAAAGAACAGTTATAAATGAAAAATGATCGTTATATATAGATGTTCAGATAATTAATCTCACAAGTCAAAGTTAACGGATACTATCCCATCGAGGTATAGCAGCAGTGAAGTTACGTTATTTTTCTGAAAAGCTATAGATGTTCAGATAAATAACTTCACGGATCGTATCCCTCGAAGGGATGCTATCCGTTATGGCTTGTGAAATTATTTTTCTGAAAAACGATAGATGCCCACCCAATTCATAGCGATATTCACATCCTGCCTTAAAAAGACTTCCACATTTGACTTCAACTTAATATCCCCCACATAAAGAGCAACTACGCTTCCAACTATTGATTCGACACTTGAAACATGGCTTTCGTTCCTAGTCATCAAAGCGGATCACACCCAATCCCATTGAAGTGCTATAGACTTATAGACTTTCATAAAATTGGAACCGAGACTTTAGCTTAGGTAACTCCAAAAAATTAAAATACCCACGTACAGAATTGGGCAACCATAAAGGATTGCCCCTACAACATTAACACGTAGGGGCAATCCCCCGCGCAAGCCCTCTTGGGTATATTATTTTTTGGGAGTTAGCTTACAACGCACCGCCTAAAGGCTTGACTCTTAAAGGTGAAACTTCGTTACAATATTTATTATTCTTACAAACTATAGAAAAATCGGATTTCTTGTGCCATGATTATTCGTTTTTAAAAGCATATCGAGGAACTTGCTTTGGCGGGTAATAGGTAATAGGTAATAAATAATAAAATGCTGGAACGAAAACTCCCTTTGCTCTGGAAATGGTTTATTCATTCATTAATAACTGATGTTACACACATTGCTTCGACTTGTCGCAGTGCAATAAAGCGGAAAGTTCCATACCATGATGATGTTTGGTGAAAGGGTTTGCGGTTGCCCTCCCGCAAAGGAGCAACCACAAAGGGGCTCGCGCGGGAAATTGCTCCTACAATATAAAAACTCAATGTAGGGGCAATCCTTTATGGTTGCCCTTCTTTATCATTTTGAAGCGTTGTGTGTCATAGAGTTTTTAAATGAAATGCAAAGGCCATTGCTCGTTATTCGCTATTCTTGATTTGAGATTATTGCTGGCCGTTAAATGAAAGGCGAAGGCCATTGTTTGCTATTCGCGATTTGAGATTATCCCTGGCCGTTAAATGAAAGGGGCTCGCGCGGGGGGATTGCCCCTACAATATATAACGATATGTAGGGGCAATCCTTTCGAGGCAAAAGTTTTTGCGCGCAAAAACGGATTCCGAGAATATGGTTGCCCCTCTGGATTATCGAGCTAGCGTTGTGCGTCACATGAGTTAATAATTATTTAATTCACTGATGGTTTTTATTGCCCGACAAATCCATTACCTTTTACCCTTCTGCCCATTATCCATTTTTAAATGCAATCAATCCGTAAAATCCGTCAATCTGTTGTACTTCCTGCCCCTGATTGAAAGAAAATCAATCCACTAAAATCCTTTCATCCAATAAAACTATCATTTGACTATCACAACTTAGCACCTATAAGTTTGTAAAAGTAATTATTTTGTTAACACCGTTTTTAACATTCGAGGCTAAAGTTTTTCTAGCAAACTTGAACCTCGAATAGAGTTCACAGAGTCACACAGAGTCATCAAGATAACAAAATCTCTGGTTATCACAGATTTTGGGGGGGGAACTGTTTGAGTCAGCCAAAAAAAACATCCAAAATACGGTTCAAAACTCACGTAAACCTTTGAAATTATTGCAGCCCTCCAAATCCGTTACAATCATGAAAATCTCTGTGAAACTCTGGGGAGCGTAGTGCCTATCGTTAAGAAGATTTAAAAACTGATAGGTGGTAAGCTATCACAAATAATTAATTGATATGTTGTTCTATATAACATATAATAAAAAATAAGATTATTTTGCTTTCACAAATAATTAATTGATATGTGGTTTTATATAATATATAAGAAAAAAATATTTAATAACTGTCCTTTCGCTTATTTTTTACTTGTGTGTTACGTTACATTATTCAAATTTAAAAATGCTTTTATCTTTATATTCAACCGGTTATAACTGGTTGTCATAAATTCAATGATTGACATCTTAGGCGTTTTGGCTCTTTGGACATCTTGAGCAAACCCAAAAGTACACAACGATTCGGGCAAGACGTAAAATCAATGAGTTATACAATTAATTTGAGCCGAAAAAATAAGCGAAAGGTAAGTAATAACGCTACTATCGCTTATTTTTCAAAAGTCTTATAGTATTCAATGACAGCGGGTATAATTAATTGCAGTTGCAAAATTTATTCATGCTATAACTCACTAAAAAATATATACTTTTTTGGGGATAGGCTAAAAGTGATATTTTAATACAATGGTGCCTTAGGTGTAAAATTGTGTTGTGATCCAAACAAGATATTGAATCCGGTGATAAATCCAATCCCCGTCCCTGTTTAAGCGGGTGGAAATTGGAGAACAAAGACGCTTTAATTTTACCCATTATTTTTGACACCACAATATTTGTTGATTTGAATCAAACAGTGCCACCCGTCTCTCTCCATTTATACCGTATTTACGGAGTTCAGGAGACATGAAACTAAAAACTGAAAACTGAATATGAAAGATTTATTAGAACTGTTCAATAACCTTGCTTACATAAAAGATTTTGACAAAATTTATATAGGTTTAGCCTCTCCAGAAAAGATTCGTTCATGGTCATATGGAGAAATAAAAACGCCTGAAACTATCAATTACCGTACTTTTAAGCCCGAACACCAAGGCTTGTTTTGTACTAGAACTTTCGGCCCGATTAAAGATTACCAATGTTTGTGTGGTAAATACCAACTCTTCAAACATCAAGGCATCGTTTGTGAAAAATGCGGTGTTGAAGTCATCGAGACTAAAGTGCGTCGCGAGCGGATGGGCCATGTTGAACTGGCAATCCCCATTGTTCACACTTGGTATTTAAAATCGTTACCCTCTCGCATCGGGACGTTATTGGAGATACCACTGCGTGACTTGGAACGTACCCTCTATTTTGAAATTTATGTGGTTATTGATTCGGGTTCTACCCCCTTAAAAAAGGGGCAAGTGTTGTCAGAAGCGGCTTATTTGGAAGCCTTCAAGGCTTATGGACATGGATTTGATGCACGAATGGGAGGGGAGGCTGTTTACGAGTTATTACGTTCTCTTGATTTAACCCATGAAGAAGATAAATTGTGCGAACAAATCAATACCACCAATTCCGAAACCATCAAAAAAAGACTGAGAAAACGCTTGATGTTGGTTCAATCATTTTTGCATTCTGGCAACAAACCTGAGTGGATGGTATTGAAAGTATTGCCGGTTTTGCCACCGGATTTACGCCCTTTGGTGTTGATTGAAGGAGGACGTTTTGCGACTTCTGATTTGAATGATTTATATCGTCGAGTCATTAATCGCAATAACCGTACTAAACGCTTGTTAGAGTTGAAGGCACCGGAAGTTATTATCCGTAATGAAATGCGTATGTTGCAGGAATCAGTGGATGCGTTGCTTGATAATGGACGGCGGGGCCGGGTTTTAACCGGGGCAAATAAGCAGCCGCTTCACTCATTATCCGATATGATTAAAGGCAAACAAGGCCGTTTCCGCCAAAATCTCTTGGGTAAGCGAGTAGACTATTCCGGGCGTTCAGTGATTGTGGTAGGGCCTTCCTTGGAATTGCATCAGTGCGGTTTACCTAAGGAAATGGCTTTAGAACTATTTAAGCCATTTGTACTTGGTCATTTGGAACGACGCGGTTTAACCGCTTCCATTAAGGATGCTAAACTTTTAGTTGAACAAAGGATACCTGAAATTTGGGATATTCTTGAAGAAGTGGTTCAAGAATATCCGATATTACTCAATCGGGTACCCACTTTGTATCGTTTAAGTATTCAAGCTTTTGAGCCAGTGTTGGTTGAAGGTAAGGCTATCCAATTACATCCGTTGGTCTGTAAGGCTTTTAATGCCAATTTTGATGGCGATCATATGGCGGTACATATTCCTTTGTCTCTAGAAGCACAACTGGAAGCCCGCGTGTTGATGATGTCCAGCAATAATATCTTTTCTCCAGTGAATGGAATGCCTTTGATTGCGCCTTCTGAAGAGATGGTTTTGGGTTTGTATTTTATGACCCATTCTTGTGATGGGGCTCGTGGCGAAGGAATGGTGTTTGCCAATATTAATGAAGTACACCGCGCTTATGGGAACAACGTGGTTGATTTGCATGCCTTGGTTGAAGTTCGTTTTTTAAAATTCATACCTTCAAAATCTCGGAAGAAAGCGGTTCAAACGCATGAACGTGTTAAAACGACCGTCGGGCGGGCTTTACTTTCACAAGTGTTACCGGCGGGTTTACCTTTTGAATTGGTAAACCGTTGTTTAACAGAGAAAAGCATTACTCAATTAATTAAGTTGTGTTATCACCATGTTGGTTTAAATGAAACCCTCATTTTTGCTGAAAAGCTGATGTCTTATGGTTTCACTTATGCTACCCGTGCTGGCATCACTTTAGGCATTGAAGATATCGTCATACCAACACAAAAGCCTAGTCTCATTGATGACGCGAAAGTTTTAGTCGAAGAAGTCCAAAAGCAATATAGGGCTGGCATGATAAGTAACGGTCAACGTTATAACCAAATCATTGATATTTGGACAACCGTTAACCATAAAATGACTCAAGCCGTGTTGGCGCAATTATCAGGAAACGATCCCCAATACACCGCCAGTGCTATAGAGTCAGAAGACGAACTTCTTGATACCGAAAGAGAAACGTCCGTTCCCGGCAATGCGTTGTACATGATGATGGACGCGGGTGTGCGAAGTTTAATACCAATTCATCAACTGGTTGGTATGCGTGGCCTTATGACTAAGCATGATGGTTCGATTATTGAGAGACCCATCACAGCTAATTTCTGTGAGGGGTTGGATACGCATGAGTATTTTCTTTCTACTCATGGCACTCGCAAGGGTCTAGCGGAACTGGCCATGAAGACGGCTAACGCCGGCTATTTAACGCGGCGGTTAGTAGATGTGGCCCAAGATGTCATTATTGTGGAGCCAGATTGCGGCACGAACCAAGGTTTGACTTTGACAGCCTTGATTAAAGATGAACAAGTTCTAGAATCTTTGAGTAATCGGGTACTTGGACGTGTGGTACCTGAAGATGTTTTTATCTCTAAACCAAAGACTAAAAAAAGGAAACTGGTGATCAAGGCAGGTACATTGCTTGACGAAACTTGGGTAGAACACCTTGAAGATTTGGGGATAGATCACATCAAAATACGTTCTCCGATTACTTGCCAATCTGAAGATGGCATTTGTGCGATGTGCTATGGGCATGATTTGGCTAGAGGACAGTTGGTAGATATTGGTGAAGCTATCGGGGTGATAGCGGCTCAGTCTATTGGCGAATTAGGAACCCAATTGACTATGCGTACACTTCATAGGGGCGGTGTTGCCAAAAGAACTGTTGTTGCCAATTATATTGAAAGCAATTCCACTGGAATAGTTGACTTTCATGATATTAGGCTAATTCGGCGGCAGATTAAAAAAAGAGGGAGATTGTCACGCAAGAATTTTCAATTAGTGACCGTCTCACATAATGGCGAGTTCCGTATTCTTGATGATTCTGGAATAGAACGCGAACGTTATAAAGTACCTTATGGTGCCATAGTCTCTGTAAAGGACGGCGATCTTCTTCATGCAGGGCAACATCTTGCGAGTTGGGAACCTCACATCTATCCTATCATTACCGAAGCAGCCGGGTATGTTCGTTTTGTTGATATCCGTGAAGGTATCACGGTTAATCGTGAGGAGGATAAAAACACCGGCCTTTCTACAACCGTCGTCAAAGATCCAAGACAGCGCCCCGCTCATGCGAAGAACTTGCGCCCAAAAATCAAAATTGTTGATAAACGTAACAACGAACTGATATTTACTGATTCCGAACAGCCGGTTGTTTATATATTACCGCCACATGCCATTATCAATGTTGAAGATGGTGCAAGAGTCAGTAGCGGAGACATTATAGCGATACTTCCACAAGACTCTCCCGATATTCGTGACATGACCGGCGGTTTACCCCGCGTCATCGATTTATTTGAAGCGCGTGTTCCTAAAGAGCCGGCTGTATTAACGCTTCGCGCTGGTACCGTTAGTTTTGGTAAGGAAACTAAAACTAAGCATCGCTGTATTATCACTGATGAAGACGGCCAAATGGATGAATTTTCTATTCCCAAATGGCGGCATATAAACGTTTCTGCTGGGCAACAGGTAAAGGTAGGCGAGATTATTGTGGATGGATACCAGAATCCTCACGATATTCTGCGCTTAGAAAGCATTAATTCGGTGGCGAAATACCTCGTCAACGCAATGCAAGAAATCTATATGACTCACGGTGTTAAGATTAATGACAAGCATTTTGAGGTGATAATACGGCAGATGTTGCGTACTGCCACCATTGTGGCTCCAGGCGACACACCGTTTTTATGTGACGAGGTTGTTTTGCTCCCCCGATTATCAGAGACAAACCAAAAAGTTGCTGAACAAGATGGAAAACCGGCAACTTGGAAACCGAATTTATTAGGCATTACCAAAGCTTCATTAGCCACTGAATCATTCATCTCGGCAGCCTCGTTTATGGACACGGCGCGGGTGCTACTTGCCAGTGCCGTGAGTAGCAAATATGATGAATTACGTGGAATCAAGGAAAATGTCATAATAGGCCGTTTAATTCCGGCAGGGACAGGTTTGCATCATCACAAAAACAAGCAACGCTCAAAGGGGAAAGGTGCTAGAGTTTAGGTGGGCTGGTGAAAAGGAGGTTTCATGGTTTCCGTTACTTTCACCCATTTAAGTGAATATTTATGGGCTGGTCAATTATTGATTGTGAAAATATAAAAGCGGGTTCAACAATGAAGCCATGCGGCTTAAATACAAAATTTTTTCATCATCCCAGGGCTGGGGTGTTCAATTTGTGTTCAAATCAACCCTGAGAGTTCACCCTATTTTTGCGTTATTTTCACTTTGCTGGGGTCCAAACTTGGGTTTGGCAGGCACAAACTCAAGTTTGGACTCCTGTTTCTGGTTTTAGCCTCAATCCTGACGGCCGATTAAAGTGGGTGGATTCTTTGTTCTAGGTTAACTTGCACCCGCTCTCGTGCAAGTTAACCTAGAACGAACTGCTAGTCACTATACCAAAAACGTTCCAAACCGTTGTTATTCTAACTGTAGCTTCAAAGCCGGCATGAGACGCTGTAAGTTCTTCAAAAACCTAACCTGCCACGGAATATCTTCATGCCCCACCGCTACCAGTTGCAGCGTTGTCTGCTTCCGCACACTGATTACAAACTTCGTAAAAGCGTTGATCCCAGAGCTGTTTAATAACTCCAGATCCTTCACATCCAAAGTTAACTCGGTAGGATGTGCCTTGATTGCGGTATTGAATAAGTCCAAGATAGGTGCATATTCGTCAGTGCTACTGAGTAGTAATGAACCTTTGCAAACCACGCTGGCCGCTTCAGGGTTGTACGTGATATTGTAATCATCGGTTTTAATTTCCATGCCCGTTTCTCCTAATATGGGTAAGTGAATTATATTTTCAAACACACCATTGTTGTTACGACAGGGGTAGGTGCTTCCTGAGCCATTTGAATCGTATCGAATTTCCAAGCAAGTTGAGCCGAGTAATCGCATATCATGCTAAGAAGCCCCAGCCCAGAATGGCCGCTATTTTCGTCGCTGGCATTGGCTTCCATACAGCGAAAGTACAACTCACTCGGTTCACCATGCGTGACTTCTTTGATGAAGGCTTTCAAACGTTTCATGTTCTGTGAAGCAATACTATTGGTAACGTGGAATATCAATTTATCGCTATAAAGATGGAATGCAATTCTGGTGGAGTACTCGGAATTTTCATCACTAAACTTCATCGCATTTTCCAACAATTCATTGGCAATGTATTTAACGGCGTTCCTACTTCGCACCGGGATTGGGATAGTGGGATCAGAGTTCGTTGCCGGCTGACCAATGAAGAAAACCTCTAGGTAATCTGCAATAAAATCAGCCGACAAACCATTTGTCCGCCAACGCCGCTGTAATGGAATAGAGCCGGGTGAAAAACCGAGTTTCAAATAATCACCATCGCTCTTGAATTCCTCAATAAAGTCCCCGAATATTTGTGTCGTCATATTCAATCATCTCCCTTTAGACAAAACACCCATGAGTTTCGTGAAAACTAAGATAAGAGTGGAAGAAACCATAGTTTTTGAAAAACTCTTGCTGTAAATTTTTCCATGATGGAATCTACGCAAAAGTTGACAGCATCGCTCTAACTGGGGCAAAGATTGGAGTTATTCGTTGCGCTGTGCTTTGGGCTTTCACAATTTACAGCAATCAATAAATACAGCCAGAAATTTTTGTGCCCAAAAACTTTAGCCTCGACTGGATTTTCACGGATTTCAAGGGCGCACCGTATAACTTGCCTTTTTTTGTTTAAGTACTAACAAAGTAATATCATCATAAACTCTTTGCTGACCAATGTGTTGCCGCACATCAGCAATGACTGCCAGCTGGATTTCTAAGGCCGACTGGTGCCAGTGGCAACCAACGATTTCGCACAGCCGCTCTACCCCATATTGTCTCTTATCAATGTTTCTTGCTTCAGTAATACCATCAGTGTAGAGTACCACACCGTCCCCCGGTTGCAAAGTTATTTCTTTTTGTGCAACAAAATCAGCAATGTCGGGTTCTACCCCCACCATAAAACCTAAATTGAAGGTATCAATCCTTTCTATATCTCCCCCTTGACGCACGACTATGACTTCTTCGTGTTGCCCACACAAACGAAGGACACCGTCTTGATAATCCAATAAAGACAGGGTCAAGTTCTTATCCGAATTCATGCGCTGCACATTGTCATAAATCACGCGATTGAGAATGGTTAAGAAGGTTTCTGGCTGAGTCATACCATTGGTTAACAGGGTACGCACGGCCATTTGTACCATTAGCATTAATACGCCGCTGGCAAGCCCATGTCCGGTCACATCGCCAATGCCAATTTTAACGCAGCCATTGTGTTGCAGAACATCATAATAATCGCCACCGACTTCATCAGCCGGTTCCATAAACCCAGCAATGTCTAATCCTTTAATCTGCTTCAATTCTGGTTCTTTGGGTAACACCATCTGTTGTAGTTGGCGCGTGATCTCAAGTTCTGCACCCATCCGCAGATTTTCCGCTTTAAGACGTTCATTTAAGGCTGTCACTTTCTGATTAGCTTGAGCCAATTGATGAGTGCGTTGAATCACGCGCTGCTCAAGCTTTTCGTTAATTCGGCGCAATTCAGCCTGCTGTTTTTGTAAATTTTGCGACTGACTGTATAGCGTGCGAGTCATTTCACAGAGGGCTATTCCCAATTGATCTTGCTGAGAAAGCAATTTCACTTCTCTGGTATAATCACCGGCTGCAATGGCATTGGCTTGCTCTATCGTACTTTTGACACTGTTTCTTAATTGATGGAATGAGCCGATAATTTCAGCAATTTCATCTTTGCCTTGGTATGTGATATCGTCTGCTCCAACCAACTTCTTACTCTGAGCCAAACGTTTTAAATCGGCAATTTCATCTTTCCCTCGGCAGATGATATCGCCCGCCTTAACGACCTTACCTTGGGCCAGACATTTTAAATGCTCGTTGACTTGTAACAACGGCGTTAGCAAATGTTGAGTAAAGCGATGAATTAAGACAGCGGCCGTGAACCCAACCAAGAGTGCAACAATGCCTAGCAACCATTCCAGTTTTATGAGAGCCGCAAAGGCTTCATTTTCATTCATTTCAGCAATCAGTGCCCATTTCGTATTACCTATCTTTAGGGGCGTATAGGCTGACAGAACCGAATGACCTAGATAATTATTGATGATTTGTTCACCCGTTTCACCGGCTAAGGCTGCACGACTGCTTTGCGTGTCTACCACACCGATACTAGGATTGGCAAAGGAGGCTTTTATCGAATGATTATCAAGATCAAGAAACGAGTTGGAACGCATGAGCATATCGTTGCCGACGAGGTAAGTTTCACCACTTTTGCCCATACCAGCACGTTTAAGCATCACTTGTTCTAAAATATCATCAGACAGCTGCAAAGCCACAATCAGTTCAATTTCACCCTGTTGTGAAAGCACCGGTTGGGCGACAAAAAGATAAGGATCATTGTAACTCGGGGCATAAGGTGCGTAATCACTAATACCAAAGGTTTTGCTCTGTGAGACTTTTCTGCTCAAGTTACCCAGCGTTGATTCTGCATATTTGCCAGTCAGGATATTTGTGGCATAATCAGCCTCATGCTTAACCGTATAAAATATTTTGCCATCCGGATGAATCAGATAGAGATCATGGTAACCATAGTGGTTAATATATCTACTGAAAAAATCTTCTTGCGCTTGTTCCCCCATTAGTTTTGGAGTAATTGATTCTTCCAAGCTTATTGTGGTGATAATGCCCCAATTAAGTCCCTGTATTTGCAATGGTGCATAGCTGGCTAGTTCCAAATCGCGATTGTCGTTTACCTTGATTGCTATACCAGATTTTCCCGCCAAGGCTTTGTCAATGTCATCACCGCGGGTTTCATAACCCATCACACACTGTTCTTTTCCTTTAATCAGTCGGTTGCTACGATAACTGATTTGTTCATTCCATGCACCGACAAGGTAAGATTCCTCCGTTTTTCCCATCCCTTCACGCCTTTGTACAATGGCATTTATTGAGTCAGGCGACAAACAGAATGCCAAGACACCGATGAGCTCACCAGAAGAGAATATTGGGGCAGTCATAAAGGCAACATGCTGATTATTCCTTGGTGCATAAGGTTCAAAATCCTGAACGGTTATTCTTTTAAGTGCTTTTTTAAACCCCTTAGCCAAGGGACTGTCTTTTAATGCCCCATTCAACAGATTTTGTCCTAGTTTATCAGGTTTGGTGGCTGTGTAAACAATATCGCCTTTTACTGTCATCAGGAGCAAATCATTATACCCATAAACTTTTTGGTATCGTTTTAATTCCAGATCGAGTTTATCTTTTATGACATACCAACCCATGTCTGACACGGGGCGATCTGCTATTTTAAACGCCAAGTGAAATTGATTCATAGCTTGAATAAGTAATTCACTTTTTGACAAGGTGTCGATATTATTCAACCGTTC
>QNER01000140.1 GCA_003646175.1 Candidatus Parabeggiatoa sp. nov. 1 | reverse complement strand
ATTTTGGAGCTACATCACCTGATTTTCACCACCCCAGCATTGAATTGTGATTTTTGTGATTGTTATGATATAAGGTTACGCACAATGCGAAATGACCAAAAAGTCAAAAGTTGACAAGAATTTGGGGTATTAGCGTGTTACAATTTTTGCGTTCCAAGAAATGACACGAAAGTTGTTAACATGAACGGCTTTCCAGATGTGTGCGGGTTAGTGTCCATCTGGGGTGGTGAAAATCAGTGATTTTGGCCTAAAAACGTTACCGGTTTTCATGCAGTACTGAAAAAAAATTTAAAAACACTTAAAAAACAATATTTTTATTATTGATTAATTTTTCACCACCCCAGCACTGGGGTGTTAAATATAAGCTAATTTCTAGGTTAATTTTTCACTCTATTTTTGTTCCACAATGGTGGGACTGCTAAGCTTTGATATCATAGTGTTTTTTGAGTTCTGAGCGCCCGCTTGGGATGGCCTACGAATCCAATTATTTGGTGAACAAAAAAAAGGGCTCAAATTTAACACCCCACCCCAGTGCCCCCCTGGAAACGCTTTTCTGGATAAACACTTGCGTTGAAATTTTAACGCAGATTTATTTAAAATCCCCTAAAGGAATCTATATTTATGGCGTTGCTACAAATCAGCGAACCCGGGCAATCTGCCGCCCCACATCAACACCGCCTCGCCGCTGGTATTGATTTAGGCACGACTAATTCTTTAGTTGCCACAGTTAAGAGTGGTATAGCAGAGACGCTCCCCGATATTGAAGGACACCACCTGCTCCCTTCTATCGTGCATTATGCCAAGGACGGTGCGCCAAAAGTAGGCTATGCCGCTAAACCGCTTGCTAATACCGATCCGCTTAACACCATTGCTTCCGTTAAACGTCTGTTAGGGCGTGGTGTGACAGATGTTAAAACAATAGGTACACGCTTACCCTACGATTTTGTTGAGAAAGAAGGGCAAGGTATGCCGATGATTCGCACGGTTATTGGTGAACTGAGCCCCGTTCAAATTTCAGCCGATATTCTCAAAGTATTGAAACAGCGCTCTGAAGAAACCTTAGGGGGTAATTTAACCGGTGTAGTCATTACGGTGCCCGCCTATTTTGATGACGCGCAACGCCAAGCAACTAAAGATGCCGCGACTTTAGCCGGTTTAAATGTGCTACGCTTGCTTAATGAACCCACCGCAGCGGCTGTCGCTTATGGTTTAGATAAAAGTGCTGAAGGCGTTCACGCCATTTACGATTTAGGAGGCGGCACGTTTGATATTTCCATTTTGCGTTTGCACCACGGCGTGTTTGAAGTCATGGCAACAGCCGGAAATTCAGCGTTAGGCGGTGATGATATTGATTGTGCCATTGCTCAATGGCTCATGCAGCAAGCCAATATTGCTGATGATGCCAAACATCATCATATTCGTGAATTGCTGGATGTTGCCCGCACTGCTAAAGAAGTTTTAAGTATCCAAGACACTGCGCCATTAGATATTCAACTGGATGACGGGATCAAGTGGCAGGGAGAATTAGCTCGTGAGCAACTTAATGAACTTGTCGATCCCTTGATTCAAAAAACCATTGCGCCTTGCCGGCGTGCGTTGCGCGATGCCGGTTTAATGGTTGATGATATCTGTGAAGTGGTGATGGTGGGCGGTGCCACCCGGATGCCGCGTGTCCGTGAAAAAGTCGGCGAATTTTTCAAACGTGCGCCACATGTGGATATTGATCCTGATAAAGTGGTGGCAATAGGGGCTGCGATTCAGGCTGATATTTTAGCCGGCAATAAACCTGACGATGATATGTTGTTGTTAGATGTGATTCCGTTATCGTTAGGTATTGAAACGATGGGCGGGTTGGTAGAAAAAATCATCCCCCGCAATACCACCATTCCGGTTGCCAGAGCGCAAGAATTTACCACCTTTAAAGATGGACAAACGGCGATGGCTATTCATGTTATGCAAGGGGAACGTGAATTAGTCCTAGATTGTCGCTCACTGACACGTTTTGAACTACGTGGCATTCCACCGATGGTGGCTGGGGCTGCGAAGATTCGTGTCACTTTTCAAGTGGATGCCGATGGCTTATTAAGCGTCTCGGCAACCGAAGAAACCAGCGGTGTTCATAGCGAAATTGTTGTCAAACCTTCTTATGGCTTACACGACAACGATATTGAACGCATGTTAAAAGACTCAATGGAACATGCCCAAGAAGATGTGGCAAAACGAACGTTGCGTGAACAACAAGTGGAAGCCGATCGCGTTGTGAATGCGCTACGTGCTGCACTTAAAGTGGATGGGCATATTTTACTTAAACATACTGAATTTATGGACATTAATGCCGCACTGGACGAGTTATTAAAAGTTAATCGGGGCAATGATGCCAAAGCGATAAAACGCTGCATTGAGAAACTAGACCAACTCACCCAAGAATTTGCCGCACGGCGCATGGATGCGAGCATTCGTAAAGCCATGAAAGGGCATCGGGTTGATGAATTTATGGAGAATAAAAATGCCTAAACTGACTTTTTTACCGCATGAAGAAATTTGCCCACAGGGAGCAGTGATTGAGGTAGAACAGGGAATGAGTATTTGTGATGCCGCTTTGAATAATGGCATTGAAATTGAACATTCTTGTGAAAAATCCTGTGCGTGTACGACTTGTCATATCCTTATTCGAGAAGGCTTTGACTCTCTGGAAGAAGCGGAAGAAAAAGAGGAGGATTTGCTTGATAAAGCGTGGGGGCTGGAAGCAGAATCACGCTTAAGTTGTCAGGCTAAAGTGGCGGATGAGGATTTGACAATACAAATTCCAAAATATACGCTTAACATGGTTTCTGAAAATCATTAACGGAGGCGGTTATGGGACTGAAGTGGACCGATACGCAAGACATTGCGATTGAACTGTATGAGAAATTGCCTGATGTTGATCCGCAGTATGTGAGTTTTCCTGATATGCACAGGTGGATTTGTGAACTTGAGGATTTTGATGATGATCCTGAGCGTAGTGGGGAGAAAATTTTAGAAGCCATTCAGATGGCTTGGATTGATGAAGCCAGCTAGTATTTATTCTAACCCTAATTCATTTCGGCTTCAGTGCGAAATCTTAAATCCGTTTTTAAATATTCAACACAGAGATACAGAGTCACACAGAGTTTCACAGAGAAAAAGAAATCTTAAACTCGGTGTGACTCTGTGGTACTCAGTGAACTCCGTGTTGATAAAAACCACAAACTGATAGGTGCTAAAAGTGAAACCAGATTAATTCGCTACAGCACTAAATCCTTTTTTAAATAAATATTTAACACAGAGATACAGAGTTACACGGAGTTTCACAGAGAAAAATAAATCTTAAACTCGGTGTGACTCTGTGGTACTCAGTGAACTCTGTGTTGAAAAAAGATTAATTCGCTACAGCACTCTTTATCTCTTTAATCTCTCTTTAATCGAACGGCCGCTCCTCCAAAACAGCCCCTTTATCCGTCTGTAGGAAGAAACTGAACTCAGCTTGTTCATTTCGTAGAGTGTCGGGATTGAAAATGACCGTAAACTGAACCTGATCCCCTGCTGACAGGCCGGCAAGGTCAATTGTTTTGGGCCGGATGCTTTCTACATAACGCGGGTTATCTGTTTTCAATACCAGATATCCCGAAGTCTTTAATGTCTCTAAAATCTTGCTGATGTGCTCAGTAATCTGCTCTTTGCCTACAGACAGACAGTACGCGATCCCGCTACTATCTTCGGACAACTTGAGTAAGTCATCCATTCGATCTTTGCCTGCAGACAGACAGTACGCGATCCCGCCACTATCTTCGGACAACTTGAGTAAGTCATCCATTCTTCCAGTGCCACCTAAACCATACACCGTTATATGGTTTTTTTGCAAAGCAGAGAGTGTTTCCAAATAGCCACGCCCCGGATAAGAGGGGTCCTTCTCACGCTCACGATTCTCGGGAGAAGAGAGTTTTTGATCACGGTCATGGAAGTTAGCGTCAGTCGCCAATAAAATGATTTTCAAGCTGCCAGTTCGCCACTTTAACTCATTGACTGTTCTATAAACAGCCTCAAGCTGGGATTCCAGATTATCTCCCCCATTGTAGATAACAAGTTTCTTAATTTCACTAATAAAGCGTTCTTTGTCATCAGTCAATGTTTGATATAAACGATAAGGAAAGTCCCCTTTTTTTCCATAAGGGTAGTCAGAATAGTCGATGAACCCGGTGAGAGCGTAGTAAACGCTTTCTCCAAAGGTGTCAAATACACTGACGATTTGTTCGGCCTTGGTTTGAAAGATAACAATATCATCTTTGTGGCTATATGATTGGTCAAGCACAAAAGCAATATCTGCTGCCACACTGGTTTTTTCAGGAACGCTAAATGTTAATGTCACCATTTGTCTTACAAGAATCGTCGCTTGACCAATAGAATGCCCTTCAATATCCGCTTCTACAACATAAGTATCGACTTTGCCAAATGAATATCTCAACGTCGCGGTTTTTTCAGATATAGAGAGGGTTTCACCGGACCGTGTTTTGACCGTCCAACGGGCATCGGCACTGCTAACTTTCATATTGGTTTCCGTCACCAAAGCCTTAAAAGTCACGCTGTCACCCTCCAATATTGCCTTTTTTGGAGAGTAGGTAATCTTACCATGCACATACGGTTCAATTACGCTAATCGTCGCTTGACCAATGGAATGCCCTTCAATATTCGCTTCGACAACATAAGTGTCGGCTTTGCCAAAGGAATGTATCAACGTCGCGGTTTTTTCAGATATAGAGAGGGTTTCACCGGACTGTGTTTTGACCGTCCAACGGGCATCGGTACTGCTAACGCCCATATTGGTTTCCGTCACCAAAGCCTTAAAAGTCACGCTGTCACCCTCCAATATTGCCGGTTTTGGAGAGTAGGTAATCTTACCATGCACATACGGTTCAATGACGCTAATCGTCGCTTGACCAATAGGATGCCCTTGAATATCCGCTTCGACAACATAAGTGTCGGCTTTGCCAAAGGAATATCTCAACTTCTCGGTTTTTACAGACCTATAGAGGGTTTCACCGGACCGTGTTTTGACCGTCCAACGGGCATCGGCACTGCTAACGCCCATATTGGTTTCCGTCACCAAAGCCTTAAAAGTCACGCTGTCACCCTCCAATATTGCCGGTTTTGGAGAGCCGGTAATCTTACCATGCACATACGGTTCAATGACGCTAATCGTCGCTTGACCAATGGGATGCCTTTGAATATTTGCTTCGACAATGTATGTGCCTGCTTTGCCAAAGGAATGTATCAACGTCGCGGTTTTTTCAGATATAGAGAGGGTTTCACCGGACCGTGTTTTGACCGTCCAACTGGCATCGGCACTGCTAACGCCCATATTGGTTTCCGTCACCAAAGCCTTAAAAGTCACGCTGTCACCCTCCAATATCGCCGGTTTTGGAGAGTAGGTAATATTACCGCGCAGATACGAGGGAGTAAACTTCCATGAAACAATGTCGTGATTATTGTAATCACCCCCCGTACTTGAAGTAAAGCCAACAAACGCTTGGGTGTCACCAAGAATTTCTTGAAGGTTCAGTGACCGCGTTAACAACGGTTCTTCGGGAGGCTTACCCGTCTGATTGGTACGGACTGCCAATTGTTTGCCATCGTAATCTATCCAAGCATACCAAATTTTTTCGTCATTAAATGAAGGGGCAACACTGGCAGTTGGGCCGTTGAAATCGCCCTTGATGTTGATACCCAGATGGTTGTCGTCATAATCGTTTCGCCACGCTGTATTGTTCCAAGTATCAAATTCCACACCCACACTCTTCAAAATTTTCGCATAACCGATATCACTTTCACCTTCTATTAGGACATTTGATTGCTCAGACTGCACCACAAAAACTATCCCGTCTCCCCCTTTAATATAGATTGGCTTAGTTATCCGAAAAGTGAAGAAGGTACTAAAACCGGCTGCGATGTTGAGCTTGTTGTTGGTAAAGGCGGTCCCAATCTGATTGTGTTTTGCCGGGGTTAACCGCAGCACGACTCCGTCGGGTGTTTTGAGCGTACTGGCATTGCCTTTTAATTGAAGAGATAAAAAATCCATTTTCTCACTACTGGCACCGAACGGAAAACTCACTAATGATCCTGCCATTATCCAAAGCGCAAGACGGTTTCGCCACTGGCGTGGTTTAGACGATTCCCAGTTATTGGTTGATCTAACCAGATTGTGTGTGTTGAGCTTGGTTCTCATTTTTATGAGTAAATTTGCTGTTGGGCTTCAGCATATTGCTGTTGAAATTAAGGCTTTTTCCGCGCTGAGCCATTTACTTTTTTTACTTCTGTTTTTCCAACGTCTAGTTGTTGAGCATAATAGTCGGCCACTTTTTGCGGTTCAAAAGTCAGAAAAGTGCCACCTGATTCAAAGTGTTGAATAAACACCTTCCCAACAGCATAAGTAGATGCACTGCCAAAGACAAACATGCTAATCATGCCTGTAAAATGTCCGTAAAAAGGTACGATTTTTATCCAATTGACGACATTGCCAGAAAATGACACTGGGACTCCCCCGCCCAGCAACGATGTTATCAACGATTTCCCACTATTTTCTGAAAACTCAATCTCATACAAATTAGCAAGACGGTGCAACATCTTAAGTTGGAGGCTTGTTAGCGCAATCATATCCACCCATGGCAGCGGCACTAAACCCACCGCGACTGAGCCAATCATGTATTTTTTGACAATTTCATTAGCTTCATGCACTTTCGTTTTTCTTTGTGTCATTTAACTTTTTTCCTTCCTAAAAGCAAGATTATAAATCACAATAACTTAGCACCTATCAGTTGAGTCAATGCCATTAACTTAAGGGCAACCATAAAGGATTGCCCCTACATACATAAATGACGGTTCGTAGGGGCAATCCCTTGTGGTTGCCCTCATGAAAAAGCTTAACTTAATGGCAGTGATCAGTTGAGACAAGGTTCGTCTTGTATTCCTAGTTATCATGTTACTTATAAACGGATAGGTGCTGAGTTCACCATCAGTCTGTGTCAGTCAAATAAATGCCAGTCCTCTACATAGCTACCAACCAGAAACTTAGGATATCCCCCCAATGCACAATACTTGATAGTATCATAGCAAATATATTCATTCCCCCTAAAAAAATAAGCAATACCATTTTTCCAAGCAATTGCCGCATCAATCCGATCAAAAGTGAGGCCAACCCAGCCCTCCCCAATCGGTTGTTGTTCAGAATCCGCTTTATTGTCAATCAGGTTGTAGTGAATATACTGATCATCCATGAAGAAGTAAACCGATTCTGAATCCACACCTAATATTGCATCAATCCGTTCAAAAGTAACTCCAGGCCATTGCTCGGCAATCGGCTTGGGATAGCCCTCATCAATCTGTTTGGTTTTAATATCCAAGCGAACACATTGGTTCTCTTTAAATAAAAATAGTTTGGAACGCAGGCGTGTCCCTTCATCTGATCTGACATGAGTCCCCTTTAATACCGCATCTACCGTCTCAAATCCCGTTATTTTTAACAAGGAAGGCCACATATCGGTGATGAGCTTAGGTTCCCCAGTCTGGCGTGTTTCTACATTGTAGCAAGTGCATTCTTTGCCTCTGATAAAATAAACTTTTTGACCATCATCACTGAAGAGGGCCGAGAACGAAGTAAAAATAGTGGCTGCACTGTAAGCGTCTAACAGAGCCTTCGCTTTTTCCTTGTCACTGATGAGGGTCCAAATACCGGCCGCATCAAATTCAACCACCTTGGGATTTTCTCTGACCGTTGCCAACCACTCATTATAACGGGTGTCATCAAGTAAACTCCGCGCACTTAGCGTGGCGGATTCGCCACCTTGTGCTAATACCATACACTCAGAGTGCTTTTGTAGTTGTTCCACCGTCTCTTTCACGCTGGCATCAGGACTGTCACTCGCAAGCGTATTGCAGGCGTTAAAACTTTTTCGGATATCTTGCGTTGTCATCCCAGCCGACTTGGCAATGGTAAGAACCAGCCTTGCCTTACCACCAATCCATGCGCGTTTAATGTAATGAGTGCCATAGCGCTCAAAGAATTTCTTATATTCCCTTCTATACTTATATTGAAAGGGCGTTGGAATCTTCAATTGGAATGCGTTTTTATCAGAAAAAACCGTCACGTCTTGAAGAGAAAGTGTCCAAAAAGGAATAAAAAAAGTCTTCACCACGCAATAATAATCTTCTTCAAAACGCAATGGTTTGGTTTGCCCCACTTTAGCATCAACACTAAAAATGTTATCACTGGCAGCAACGTGGGCATCTAAGTTAAAATACTCACCAAAGTGTTCCCATGATTCTTCAATGATAATTCCATCTAGGGCTTGATTGGCTGGCACGGGATGGGTTTCGCTCACTTCATACTCTTCAGGTACGGCGTAGGTTTTCCCGGTTTCCGTGGCGTGAAAAATGCGGTCCCCTTTCGTTCTTTTAAAAAGAACTTTCTTGAATTCATAAGCTTGATGAGGTTTTAACGTGATGCCACGTCCTACCACGTCCAGTCCAATAATGGGAGGCGGTGCATCAGGTTTAGGCATTTTTGCCGACGAGGAAAATAAGTTCTTAACGTTTAAAAACGGCATAAGACGATCCTATAATATAAATATTGAACGCGGCTCCCAATCCGAGTTTTCCAAAAAATCGGATTTCTGTGACGCACGCTTTATTTTTCTATCACAATAAATCCTTTCTGTTTTGGTTGGTAATGGGGTGGTATGGCTTCTAGTACTGAATACAACGGTATCAACAACAGAAAAGGCCATTTCCGATACCATTTTTCTGTTAAGTTAATAACGCCAACGAGGTACGCTATATAATAGTGTAATGCACCCACTAAACAAAACAATTTAATGGACATCGGAATATCCATAAAGAACCATAAAGGAAATAGCAACCATGAACCGAAAATGCTCAATTTCCATATAACCAGTCTTACGCCAGAAAATAACCGGGTTTTCCAATCGGCCGTCAGAACATCCTTTGCTAACCCTCGGTACCATCTGTTTCTCTGCCTGAAGAAATCTATGATGCCATGAGGCGATAAGATTGAGATAACTGTGTTTGATTGCCAAAACTTATAGCCTTTCTTGATTAATTCTCTCGCGAACGCAAAGTCTTCTGTAATAGTCTCTCTATTAAATGAAACGTCTTTCAGCACTTGGCCTTTACACAGTAATAACTCTCCATGCATCCCATTGATAGCAGAACCCAATAAGCCGGTGCCGAATCTGAACAGAGACAAATCATCAAACCATCTAAGATGATCGGCAATGTAAGTGATTTTAGAGCGCCCGATTCTGGGTTTTAAAATGCCATTGGCACAAGTGTAACCCTTTTTTTCATAAATAGGTACTTCATAAAGAAAATCATCTGTCATGACTTTGTTATCATCATCTACAAAAGCGTACCACTTATGTGGGGCGACATGATTTCTGATGAAGTATTCAATGGCGCGGCCTTTAGCAATCGCTTGGCATTCAAACGCTTTGGGAACTATGACGACCTGACAGTCTATTCTGTTGCCGATAAACTGTGATACTTGTTCTTCTAAATCACTGCCTTCATCTATAACTATGTTGACTGTCAGATCACAGCCAAACTTTGTCAGATGATAGTGTATACATTTAAATAATGACGCTTTTACCGATTCAGAGGCTTTACTCACTATGACAAGTTCAACATGAGTTGCTCTCTTGCCACTGGTTTTGACTTTATACAACAGAAACGAGAGCCAACCTAAAATCACATAGACGCTAATGAGTGACCAATGTATTGATAAAAATATTGCAAAAACGTCCAGAAACTTAACCTTAGGAACCACCTCCTCGCGCACAACGTATGTTCCCACCTTTAAATTTGAAAATTGGTACTTACCGGTTTCATCAGTCACTTGACGGGGTTCACCTTCGTCGAGTGCGCCATTGTCATTCAAATCCAAATAAATAGTCACACCTGCGATACCCGATTCATTCTCTGTGCGAACACCATCACCGTTCAGGTCATCCCACTTCGTTCCCCCAATTTCACCCAGCTTTATTAGTGTGTTACCGAAATTGATATTCCCTACAGTCTGACCAGGCTCCACAATCGTTGTATGAAAATCAACCGGTTTGAGAAAGTTGAGGAAGGAGGCCGTCTGGTTTGGCAGGTTATAAGAACCTGTACTGCCGTTCACAGACAATGCATCAAGGGTGAATTGGGCTTCGGTTCCCGCAGCGTTGGGCTTATCTACCGCTGGCTTTCCTACATCCTCTGAACTGACGGATTGCACCACAAATCTCAGCCCATCAGCACTGGCAGGCGCACCATTTGAAGGCGTGGTTATCCGAAATGTGAAGAACGTGCTAAAACTTTCACCAATGTTGATCTTGTTCTTGGTAAACGCACTTCCCATTTGTTCGGGTTTTGCCAAGGTTAACCGTAGTGCCACGCCCTTGGGTGTGTTTAGCGTACTGGCGTTGTCATTTAATTGGAGCGATGATAAATCTATGTCCTCGCTACTGGCACCGAACGAAAAAATCACTAATGAACCCGCCATTATCCAAGGCGCAATACGGTTTCGCCACCAGTGGAGTTTGGACGATTCCAAGTCATTGCTTGATCTAACCGGATTGTGTATGTTGAATTTTGCACTCATTTTGATTAGATCGTGTAGTCGTCAACAAGATATTGTAAATTCACTTGACACATTTCAATCATCACACCGTTTTTTCGTACAAGGTTCGCCTTGTTCTCCTGATTTTTTAGTACAAGGTTCGCCTTGTACTCCTGATAGTGGGTTTCATCGTCAAAGTATTTACTTGATAACTTTTTTATTATAACTCGTTTTTATAAGTGATCGCAGTTTCATAAAACGATTTGTCAACTTTGTTCGCTATTCGCAAATGCAGCAACCTGGTTCCCTACACAATTTTGATTAGAGAGTTTTTAGTTTTCAGCTTTTAAAATAAATATTTTAAGTAAGTTTTATGTGGATGTTATTTTGCCAAACTTCAATGGTTTTATCAAGAATAAAACTTTTCTGTACACACACTTCAGGGCACTTCGTTGCCCTTCGTTCCCCAGAGTTAAATTTAATTTGTCATTAAAATTCAAATAGTTATTTCAGGCTTGTCAAATCAAAAAAGCTCAATTTATGACAGTGGTAAATATAACGTCGAAACGAAAGGAGTACAAGGCGAACCTTGTACGAAAAAACTTGGTAATTTCTCAGGAGTACAAGGCGAACCTTGTATGAAAAAACTTGGTAATTTCTCAGGAGTACAAGGCGAACCTTGTACGAAAAAACTTGGTAATTTCTCAGGAGTACAAGGCGAACCTTGTACGAAAAAACTTGATTCTGATTGAAATGTGTCAAGTTATTGAACTTATAAAAAATTAATGCGATTGCATTACCAAAGGATTTGGCATAAATTCACTTTCATAATCAATATTATATGATGTACAAGTTTTTAAATAACAATTTATAAAATAAGTTAATTATCTATTTTTTGCTTGTAACAGAATTTTGAAAAAGGTTTTGGTAATGGATAATAGGGCAAAACCGTAAAGCGTTGCAAAAACCTTGAAGGTTTATAACTGGTTATTGTTGTTCCCAGGGCGCTGCCCTGGGCTTTAATAAAGCGCCCTTTCAGGGCTGAGTACAAAAATTCATTATATAATTTACCACCGTCATAAATTTCATAAATTTAGTTGAGCATCCGTTTTCTATCCTATAGTTTTTCAGAAAAATAACAGAAGCGGATGCTATCCCTTTCCGGGATAGTATCCGTCAATGACTT